>JBAUJD010000863.1:0-7830 GCA_049683515.1 Thermosynechococcaceae cyanobacterium
CCCTAGAGCATCACAACTACAGGGGATCAGTGGCACTCACCAGCCACAGCCAGCGAGACAAAGATATTTTGCTAGAGGCCGGAGCCGATAAGGTGCTTTTACCGTTCCGCGATGCCGCCAAAGAAGCCGCTCGGATGCTGGCGAACGTAGTAGAAATTACGGGAAATTAGTAGAAGCGCTTTTAAGGATATTTTTAGATTTACCGTTTCACTATCGAACTCTGAAAGAGCTGCAGAATAAGGATTTGCGTTGTGCCGCCTGACGTTCTAACGGTCCTCAAGGGTCTAAGTGTCACGGAAGTGCGATTATTCCTTTTGTCTTCTGCGCTACATCCTCTGGCTTAGCCTATCCGTGATAGTGAGCCGAGAAAACATGTTGTGATCTTTCAGGTTTACGACTTGAGAGCTGGGCAACTTATTTGCGGGGGCAAATGTATGAATATTTCCGATCAGAGCATCCGGAAACGGATGCCACTTCAGGCTGCGATCAAGTTAGCAATAAAGGCTTGCGTTATCGGTACGGCAGTCTTAGCAGGAACCTTGGAGCCGATTCAACCGAGCCAAGCAGCACCCCAAGGGAGAGTGATCACTATTGCTCGAAGGGTTCAGGCCAACAGCGTTACCAATATGGAACGTCAGATCTGGTGGGAGGTGAATCGGCAAAGACGGCGGTATGGGCTTCGCCCCCTTCGGAGTAACCCCAAGCTTAATCAGATTGCGCGAACCTACAGCCGTCAGATGGCGGACTATAACTTCTACCGGCATCGCGGATTGCGGGGTGAAACACCTCGACAGCGCGTTGAAGCCCAAGGCTTGAGAGCGCGCTTAGTAGGGGAGAACTTGGTTAAGTTTAGCCAACGTCCGAATCCGGCAGCCGCTGCGGTGCAGAGCTGGATGCGGAGTCCCGGTCATCGCAAGAACCTACTGCTGCCGCAAATGACAGACACGGGGATTGGGGTGTGGAAAAAAGGATCTAACTACTATTTCACGCAGCTTTATATACAGCCCCAGCGTTAATCGCTTGCTTTTCAAAACCCGTTTTGGTCAAGGCTTGTCAGTGCAGAACGGCTCGCACTGGCAAGCCTTCAAGAATTTCAGCCTCTTGGCTCAGTAATGCCTCGGCCCGAGTCTCTACAACATCTGGCGCAAAATATTGTTGAGCTAGGGACATAAATAGATCGGCATGGCGAGATTCTGAACGTGCGATCGCATCATAAAACCCTTTCATTTGCCCGGCAGGGAGCGCATCGGCAATACGGGTAAATCGCTCTAACCCTCTCGCTTCAATGACGCCTGCCACCAGCAGCCGATCTAAAAAGTAATGCTCAGTGCCCTTGCGAATCAAGGTGCGGAGCTGATTGACGTAGGCATCTTTTTGGTCTGGCGGCACGGTGAGGTGACGTTCTCGAATAATCTTAAAGACATCTCGATAGTGGCTTAGCTCTTCGATAGCGAGATCGATCATCGCCGCCACTAGCTCTGGCTTGTCGGGATAATGGGCAGCTAAGTTGAGCGCTACGCCTGAAGCTTTCTTTTCATTGGCGGCATGATCGAGCAAAAACGGATTGAAATCATTGAGCACTGCATCAATCCATTGTTGAGAACTTTGGCACTGGAGCTGAAGGGACATAGACAAGACCAACGTTCACAAACATTAGCTCTTATGATAAACAAGCCCATCACCGTTCTTGCATTCTTGCAGGTAAACTTCATTCCCCGATGTAATACCGTGGAGAAGTGAACGAATAAAGCTGTGATCATGCGACTATTTTTAGGATTAGGTGCAATTTTTGGGGGTCTTGCAGTAGCCGGGGGAGCCTTTGCCTCCCATGCCCTTCAAGGACGTCTGAGTGAACGCAGCTTAGAAATATTTGAAACCGGAACTCGTTATCAGATGTATCATGCCTTGGCGCTGATCCTGGTGGCGCTGTTGCTTTTCAACAATGAGTCCAAGGGGCAATCTCTACTGATCGCGTCTGGTACTGCGATGACGGTGGGGGTGGTGCTGTTTTCCGGTAGCCTGTATGCCCTCAGCTTCACCGGCATAACAATGTTAGGGGCGATTACGCCGTTGGGGGGCATCGCCTTTTTGATGGGTTGGGGATGTCTTGCGATCGCAGCCCTCAAGCTTTAAGCAACACCGGCAAACGCAGCGCTAACAACCGCCCACAGGGGCAAGTGCGATCGTTGAGGGTGTTTGCTCTGGTCCAACCAACATCATCCCTTGTGGTGTCATTTTCCAGCCCTTCGCTTCAACAATCGAAGATGCAGGTGCCTCTGCAGAAGGCAATATCAGACGATCTAGAGCGCTGCTAGCTTGCTGAAGTTCTTGCGGTGGGCGCATATCATCCCAAACCGCAGGAACACTCCGCACCGTGGTGGGTCCATCTGGAAGGCCACCGCGCCCGACATTCGCAAATTGACCATTCCCTAAAGCCTGACCGGCCCGACAACCCTGAGCCAGCTTGGGAGGGATAGCAATTTTTTCAGAGAGTTCCGCTGTGCTATCGCTGGGGTCAGTACCAGGGGTATTAATGGTGACTCGACCATTAAGGCTCGGATCATTAATCGAAATAGCCGTAATATCGCTAAAGTCGGTCAACTCGTCTCGAACCGCTAGTCCAAAAACGCCTTGTGTTGTAATGGCAATTTGACCGCCAGGTCCATTTTCTGCATTGGCTGTAATATCGCCATTGGCATTGGGTGGCGCGAAAATGATATCAGAGTCAATATTAATATTCCCGCCTTCACTGAATCCACTGGCATTCGTTGAGATTCGACTATTATTGAGCAACAGCAACAACTTAGTGCCAGAGATATTTATATTACCCCCAGGGCCAGCCCCAAGCTGTTGAGCTTGAAGACTAGAAAAATCATCCAGAATCACAATGTCAGCAACAATTGATACGCCCCCACTCTCAGAAGAGCTATTTCCAAAATTATTGGTAGATACATCAGATTTTTCCTTTAGAGTCAAGCGTTGGGCATCAATAGAGATTAAGCCACCCCCAACACCGTCTGCGCCCAGTGATGAAATTCTTGAATTGTTTTGCAACAAGATATTTCTACCTTTAAGTCTGATGACACCCGAAGACACATCCATTGATGGAGAAGGTGTCGAAATAGATACATTACGGTCAAAGGTGATATCGCGAAAATTACGAACACCAGAATAATCGAAGCTCCAGCCATAGAGTGCTGGAGTCAACCCCACAAAATCATTAGCAACACTGCCTACCTCAATTCGGCCACCGGGAGCCGTCAAGAGTCCCCCATCCTCAATCTTCACCCTACCTCCCAATAGAGCCAATGTATTTCCTGAACTGACTTCCAAGCCAAAAGGCAAGAAGATGGGTATCGGCAGACCCGGTATGAAAACAGGTACTCCTCTCGTGGATATATTACTAATCGGAGCTGGCTTTGCACCCATCTGTAAGCCAACTGGAGTACTAATATTTAAGCGAGGTATGTTTTGGGTCTCAATGGCACTAAATGGACGGTCATTTCGGCTAAACACAATGCTATTTGCTGTGCTGGCGATAAAAGAGCCACCAACCTCTAGTCCTGCATCCTGACCAAAAGAAATACCTCTAGGGTTAATAAAAAAAAGATTGACGTTAGGACTCTGGGTTTTGATTAAGCCTTCAACTTTTGAAGATTGTAGACCCGTAACGCGAGAGAAAATTGTTCGAATATTGCCAGCACTTTCAAAGGTTGCTGACTCGCCAGGATCTAGACTAAAGTTGCTAAAGCTCTGAAATAAATGCTGGCCGACCGTTCGACCATCAGTTTGACGAATGGTGTAGTCTGGACCGCTCAGTGGTCGTTGCGTTCCTGTCGTCCCATCTAATTCGATATTCTGAGCTTTGGCTGCATTTCCCCAGCAGAGAGAAAGTGTAGCGAGAATGCACAGTAATGGCGTGCAAGAAAATGGAGTACGGTAATGATCAAGCATAGTCCACTCACTGGAGGATGGAAATTATGAATAGGCGAGAAAAGTCAGCTTTCGAGATGTTTTAAAGATCCTACCCTGTGCATCATGCTGAGTATCGACCTTAGAGCAAAGTACACTGAGGGCAGAGACTCGGACAAATAGTTGAGAAGCTGCAGCACATGGCTTTTGCCCATGAAGTGCCACCAAGGTCACGTATGCATTTGGCGCAGGATGCACAACTTACGGCATTAGACTGTCGAGCGCCAGCGAACACAACCTCATCGTCAGAGATGCTGACCGTCGGAGCGCTCCCGATAAAATTTGCTGGGTTTGCAGAGATACTGATCGCAATGATGGTTTGACGGCTTCGGTCAAGCAAGATAGATAAAATCTGCGTGTAGTTTACAGCTTCACGAAATAGCTCCTGAAAGCTGCTGAGGTTGCCAACACAAAACTGGGAAGTCTGAGCGATTTCTAAAGAGAAAGAGGGCAGTGATTTCGCTGTCTCATTATCTTGACAATGACTAGTAATAACAATATTGCCTTTGCGATTTTGCAAAAGAGCTTGTTCGAATCCTTTTTCAGAATAGGTTTGCCTTAAGACCAAGCCATTTAATAAAATTATTTCTTTGTTTTCAATTCGTTTTATTTCTGACACCTGAAAGACTCTGCCTTCAAAGAAAGACAAGACTTGCAGGGTTTCGTCAGAAATAGATAGAGCTTGCTCTGAACTAGAATCAACTGAAGAACCGGAGTCAGTATAAGTCATCTTTGTTCCCTTATTGTGCAACTTAAATATAAGCAAGAATTATTTTTTATCTTGCATACCTCTTTGTTTTGTCTTGGTCCCCTCACCCCTCTATCAATGCTGCTATCTCGTTAGTTCTCAATTGAATCTTATCTGTGATCTGATGCTGATACAAAATCCTCAAATAACTTAACTGAATTTGGGCTAACGCTATACCCCATATCTCGAAGAGCTGCCATCGTAATCATGCTCAGTATCATTTTTTCATTGCCCATAATACTGGTCATTACCTCGTTTTTAAATATGGATTCACGCCAATGTACATTTCTGGTTCCTTGATCGCCGATATTCTCGACAGGGACGGGAGTCGGTTGATCTCGATGCATCATCTTGGCGAATACTGCCATTGCATTCGGCCCGATGAAGGTAGGGTTATTGGTTCCTACTCCCCTTAATAACCCCATCTGCTCCCATAGCGTGCCAATCCCTAAGACGTGTCCCATCTCATGAAAAATGAGATTAAAAAGAGACCCCTCAACTTCTAATTGCTCTATATCACTAGTATCAAACAGCATCATTCCTTGAGCAGGCAATAAAGATTTTGCTCGTAAATGTGTAGGGATAGATTGGCCTAAGATTCCGCTACGACCATCAATATTCCTTTTGACAGCCTTCACCACTAATCCTGAGATCGCCTCATTACCGATTACGACGCTGGATAGATTCCCTTTAATCATTTGGCTCCAGAGGCCAGCAGCAACCCAAAAGGCTTGCTTTTGGGTTGCTGAAAAATGCCCTTCAAATCTAACTTCGATGGAATGTTGAGAGGATTCTGCGAGGGATGAACGTGGGGGATGGGGGCGACTGCTTTGATCCGGTTTCTTTTGGCCAAGGGAGTGATGAAGGCTTAAGGCTTCAATCTTTCTGTTCCGGTGATTATAGATAAGGCCAACGACCTGTTTGAATCGGGCTGCAGTACTAAACTGCTCACCAAATATATTCAAGTTGTTGATGCGGAGTACGTTATGTTTTGCCCCATAGCTACCTTGAAAAGGGGTGTGACAATTTGTTAGAACAACAACTTGACCTGTTGCACCGCTTATTTCAGCAACAGTCATCAGTCTGACGTATTCTAGTGAGTCAGAATTTTGGTGAAAATTCTGTTCAATAACATACCCTTCAATGACGTCCTGGATGCATTGATTTTTCTTGTCTTTAAAGATGGATAAATCAACGCATTGTAAATTGTTGACGGTTACAGTCTCTTCAGTCTTTTGCGATGTCAAAGAAGAACAAGAATCAGACATGATAGGCCAAACACATCACCCGTTAACTCTTCATCTCTGCGGGCCTCGATTGTGCAGTGAGACATAGAACTTTACATTGTGTTCTAAAGCGTCGATTGTTTTGCCCCTGCGTCCTATGGCGTTGGGGCACTCACTTTGACCAATTTGGGTGGAGTGCTGATGGCGTTAATTTTTCTCTGATCTGATGTGGCTGAGAGATAAGTGCGATCGCCCATATCACATCAATTTTAGAATTTGAGCCGTCACCGCCAAGCTCTCGTTATACAAAACATCCTGGTCCCAGCGCTGCAACTGCTGACTGAGCAAGGTTTCTGCGCTTTGATCTAACAACGGCGTCACATGCTGAATCCGGCAAGATTGGGCACCGCCGCCAGCCTCCATACGCATACAGCCCCGCGTCTCTGAGCACAATACGGTACAGCAGTCTGCCTGTAAGTTTGTTGAAGCTAGCTTGAGGTCAATCATGTCCCCAGCGACATCACCAACATCACCGACTGGTACCGCTGCCAACTCCGCCTCAATCGATCGCTGATTCTGGCTCGTAAACTTAATTCGTTTCAGGTCATAGTCGCCCCCTTCCGATTCCACCGAAACGGGGTGCCACTGCAGGCGACTGGCAAGCCAGCCTAAAAACATAAAGGCTTGGGCTGGATTGCCTTTTTCATAATCAAGGGTGACTCGATCCACCTCTAGTAAGGCACTCCGGCGCTCTGGCGGATCAAAGGCTTCTGCGGTCAGCTCTTGCCAAGCCGCTAGCCGTCGCCAGTTTAAGTCGGCAATATTGTGCCCCTCTTCTACCAGCGCTTGCAGCTTAACTAGCTCTGTTGCAGCATCATCAAAGTCACTAGAATCTAAAATCACCGCATTACAGGCCGACCCTAGGCGATGGAACATATCGGGGTTACTGTGAGGTTCATCTTTCCACCACAGGAATTTAGGTAAGCCCCCAATCATTAGGGACTGCACAAGACCCGCAGCACGAGCAAGGGCTTCTTCAGTACCACTGAGGGTAATGTATTCACAACAGATGAGCGAACTGCGCTTTTGTTTTTTAATCGGGCAGTAGGCCGAAACTTGGGCTTTGACGCCTTCATCTTCTCCGGCAATCGGGCACAGGGTAATCACCCGACAAGGGTTTTGACTTGCTATAGCATCTGCCAATCCCGCCCCGCTCGCATCTAAAACATAATCTGCTGGCCCCTGATCGCCAGAGGTTCTTTTCTCTGTCAGCGCCTGCTTCAGCTTTTCCTTAAACTCTGGAGTCGCTTTCCCAGTGGGTTCTAGACCATAGGCTTTCTGAGCAGACCGAAGTGCCACCTCCATGCGAGGGCCGAGGATGCCATCCACTGGACCTTGATAAAAACCCAGCGCCGATAGTAACTGCTGCGTTTCTTGGGGTTCATAGACGACGAGGGTAAAGGTAGCGGCCCGCGTTGCTGCCGGGAAGCTGCCCCCATCGGAGGCATTGTTGCTCGTCCAAATTTTGCTGAGTTCAGTAGTAATTTCGCCCAGTGAAACGTCTTTAGGAGACTGGAGAGAAACTAAGGGGGAAGAAAGGGTAGCCATAGCCTTTGTTTTTGGGTAATGGGTAATGGGATAAAACCTAGAGACGACGCCAGCGGCGACCGTCTTGGTTCATGAGGTATTCTGCTTCGACGGGTTCCCAGGTGCCTGCTTCATAGGTGGGGACAGAGTTGGGATCGGCGGGGGCGTCCCAGGCCGTGACCGCTGGAGTGAGAACGCGCCAAGAGGCTTCTACTTCGTCGCCACGGGTAAATAGGGTTTGATCCCCAAGCATGGCGTCAAGGAGAAGGCGATCGTAGGCATCCCCCTGGGATTGAC
>JBAUJD010000864.1:0-4144 GCA_049683515.1 Thermosynechococcaceae cyanobacterium
TGGTTTGGCCTGATCTGTTATCGAACAGGATCAGTTGATAGTCGAGATATTTCGTAGGGTGAGCGGTGCTCACCATCCTTATGTCAGTTCCATTCCACCATGGTTCGTGATGCTTTCTGGGTCATGAATGACCCCTGCAATGATCTTCCAGTCCTCTTCTGTTTTACGGAGGGTGTAGGTAAACCCAAAGTGTTCGATCTCAGCGCCCTGGGAATTGAAGCGTTTGGCGACGCCTGAAATGATGCCTTGGTTATCGCTGAGCTGGTGGGTATTCATGGAAATGATTTTACTTTCGTCAAAGTCTTTATGCTTCAAGCTCTCCATTAACTTCTGGAAAACGCCTAGCACTTCTTCGGGCTTTTGCATGACAGCCACTTGGTCTGATGTCATGAGCATGGAGGGGAGATGAAAAAAGGGGACGACTTTTTCGGGGTCTAAAAGATTAAAGGTTTGGGCGTAGGCATCAAAAGCCTTTTTAATATCTGAGATTTGGTTTTCCATGTTCGTATCCTTTAGGTGGGGTGGTTATTTCAGAAAGGTATGAATGAGCTGTGCGGTTTCTTGGGCATGGCTGAGAGAGAAGCCGTGGGCCGCATTGGCAAGGGTTGCGAGTTTGGCGTTAGGGATTTTGCTGACCAATACGTCGCTATTGCTGGGGGGTATTGCGGTATCAAGATCGCCGGTGATCACGAGGGTTGGGGCGGTGATATTGGCAAGGGTATGGCAGGTGTTGTGGGTTGAGATCGCATTCATCTGCTGATGGAGTGCGGAGCCGGTGCTGTGGGCGGGGGCGGTTTTGGCAAAGAAGTCTTTGAGGGTTTGTTGATGTTGCTGGATATAGTCTGGGGTGAACAGTAGGGCGGATAGATCGCCGTTGAGAAGGCCGGAAAAGTCGCCGGGTTGGCTACAGTCGCCGCCTGCGAAGGTGCAGCCGAGGATGAGTTTGTCGATTTTGGTGGGGTGGCGGAGGGCGAGGTGCTGTGCGATCGCGCCTCCCATGCTGACGCCGAAGATGTGGGCTTTGGGAATGTTGAGGGCATCGAGGAGGTTGGCGGTGTCGTCGGCCATGTCTTCGAGGGTGTAGGGATGGTCACTTGGGCTGGTTGCTCCGGCGTCGCGGTTGTCGAAGAGGATTAGTTGATGGTGGGGGGATAGAAGGGAGAGGAGTTCGGTGCCCCAGTCGAGCAGGCTGAGGCTGAGGCCCATGATTAGGAGTAGGGGTGGGCCGGAGCCTTGGGTTTGGTAGTGGATATTGATGTCGCCGATTTTTGGAAGCATCAGTTTTGAGTAGGTGTTGCACTTCAAACTTGAATTAGCCCAGTGATTTAAGGAAGTGGTCCTGTTGCACCAACTTGGATAAGGTTGTGCCAATTTCCAGGAATTACCCACAAGCCATAGCAATCATGATTATTTTTGTCTACGCCTTTATGTCTCATCCAATGAGAGTCGTTACGAGCAAGCAATTTATCCGAAGCCTGAACACGAATTGTAGGATGCCATGTATTATCAGTTCTCCACAACTCAAAGAGGTCGTGGTTTGATGCATCAACTTTATGGAATCTCATCCAATGATTGCTATCCCTTGCTTGAAGCATTAATGCTTTCTGAGCTACAACTGAGCCATTTTGGACATCAGAGCGAAGTGAAGCAGTATCCGCTATAGCTTGATTAGCTGTTGCTTGAGCAGAATTAGCACTACCAATGGCACTAGTTGCAGAATCCTTAACATTTTTAACTTCTAAATCTAAATCATCGATTTGATCTAATTTTGTTTGAAAAACTTCAATTTTTTCGTCAAGTTCTTTAGATCTCGCAAGGGTAGTATCGATATTATTTTGCAGTTTGTCCATTGTTTGATTGATTGCATTAAGTAGTTCCATATCATCCTCAAATTGATTCCATAGTTGAAAAATTTGTCCAAATCTGAGCCAGTCCGCCAATGCAATGCTTTGGAGCTTTGCACCTTCAGCTCTGCCGATACAGGCCAACTTCCACGCTCGATCATTAAGATCAGCATAGACAAGTTTAATATTCCTGATAGTTAACTTTCCCTCAGACAGTTTAATAGCATCATTCAATCTCCTTTGAGTTATACACTGACGGTATTCATAAAATTGTGCAGAACCCAACGTTGAAAAATTTTGTCCTATTGCAAAAATCTGTTTCTTGCATAAATCCTCTCTCTCTTCTTCTTGTTTTCTTGCGCGTTGTACATTTAAGTCAAACCATTTTGCGATATCAAGCTTCTCTTCCAAGTCAGAAGCAAGTTTATCAATATCGTCTTTCAGATTTGCTATTGTGCCAGTTGCAATTGTATCCGCTTTATATAAAAGATCTTCCCCAGCTTGTTTAGCCTCTCCTATTAACTGCCTTATGTCATCAACTAGTTTTTCTCTAAGCGAATCAACCCTATCAAATAAAACATCTAAAATATCTGTTCTAAATTTATTGATTATATCTTCTGCTAATGTCTTTGCCTGAGTTAAAATATTACTTACTTTTTTCTCTATATCTTCTAATAATTTAGACAATCCATCCAAGGCTTGACTAAGTAAATCTTCAAGCATTTTTTTGGATTTACCAAGCAAATTATCAGCAGCAGAAGCTACATCATTAAGGAAAGATTCAAGCTTTGTAAATGCTTCTTGAATTAACGGCTCTAATTGCTCTTTTAAGTCGGTTTTAACATTTACATCAACCAAAAACTTAGCCAATGTCAGGGCACTATCTTTAGATAAATCCTTGAATTTATTTGAAAGATCTCCAATATTAATATCTAGATCAGGTATTCTGATAACTGGTGGACCAAGAGAGGAAGGATAGCTAATTGGAGGTATAAAGCTTAAAAAACCCATGATTTTGATCCCAATGCATATGTATTACAAATTTGAAAATCTAAAAAACAATTTAGTAGTTCCTAAAGAGGCTATTTATAAAGCAAAGCTAAAGCCAGAGAAGTTAGTTGTGTATTCAGCCTATATTTGCAAGTATCGTGTTGAGTAGAATACATTTCTGATAAATCCTAGACAACCGACCTCACCGATTCAGAGTGGGCGATCTTATCGTCTCTGATTCCCGCAGCAAAACCAGGGGGCCATCCTCGCACAGTAGACATGCGTTTGGTTTGTAATGCCATCTATTAACAACTCAAAACTGGCTGTCAATGGCAATTGCTTCCCCATGATTTTCTACCCAGCTCAAGGTTGGTATCTTTATTTATTCGCTACGGGATTCTGAGCTATTTCAAAAACCTTACACTATGGGCCTTCTAAAATCTGCTTTTGCGGGTAGTGAATAAATCGAAACACTAACTTAATTCGGCCTCCCTCCCTACTTATTTTTCGGCAACAAAAACTTTAATAGCCTCAATCGCACGACTCTCACCGCGAGTACCGCACATTTGACCATTTCGCTCCCAACTCGTCCAACCAGTACCAGAAAGATGAGCTTGATAATAGACATCGTACCTTTCCGCAGCACTTCCCGTAACTTCAACCCAATAAGCTTCAATCTGTCTTGATTGACCTCTTGTTCCGATGAACTCATTGAGATATACCCAGCCAGAATCGCCCAAGCCCTCCATATGAACCTTATATCGAAGTCCAACTGGCTGAGAGCCACTTGATAAGCGTATTGCGAATCCCTCCAGAGGGCGAGATTCGCCCTCTGAACCACACATTGTGGGCTGAACAATGTAATCAGTATCACCTGACTCTGCTAAATGGGCCATGTACTCTACCACTGTTCTAGAACTTGGCTCAGGTGCATTATTTGCCCAAGGAAACTTTATATCAGACATAATTATTTATCCAATTTGTGAAGAAACTTAGTGTGCCTAACTTTATATTCTCCGACTTGCAAACTAACTAACTACACTCGACATGGAATTAACTAGCTTTGGAATCGTATAAAGTCTAAATTACATGTGTTATCCAGCCGACAAGATGTACAATAATAATCTAGGCATGAATATGCTGCATGTACGTGATATATTATTCGAACTTTGGAATTGTAAACCTTATAAGACATGAATAGATGTCGTAATTAGTCACAGCAACAAGTGAGGCTTATTGCGAAAGCCATCATTTTTTCATCAGATCGCAGGTTGCGTCTGATTGAGTGGGGGCGAGAGTCCACTTTGAGC
>JBAUJD010000865.1:0-1581 GCA_049683515.1 Thermosynechococcaceae cyanobacterium
GGGCAGACGGCCACTGAGGCGCTGGCCTGTGGCACCCCAGTGGTGGCTTTCAATGCGACCGGGCTAAAAGATATTGTTACCCATCAACAAGATGGCTACCTGGCGACGCCTTATGAGGTAGATGATCTTTGCCAAGGTCTGACCTGGATACTCGAAGATCCTGAGCGCTATCGTCGCCTTTGTTATCAAAGTCGGATCAATGCAGAGCGGGCTATGCCCTTATCGCTGCAGGCTGAGCGCTATCAAGCGTTGTACAGGGATCTGACTAAGCTCTAAATACCACTCGTCAAGCTTGCGCTTAGCGATTCAGCAGTTCTCATTATGGAATCGATTGTTTCGGATCAGGCTGATTTTGCCAGATAGCAGCGCTTACAATCTGCATGCTGTCGTTCAGTTTTGGGCTGCTCAACTGCCTTTTCAGCCATAATGAGAATTGCTGTTAGCGATTTAAAACTCTTCTAGTCGGCCCCTATTCAAAGGATTTTTCAAAGTCATATATAAATCGCAAATAAAGCGGAAGGTTTAGATTGTTTATTTCTAGTCGCAGTGTCGGGGTTTTGCCGCGAGGTCGTTTTTTCTCTAGAGTGGGGATCACGATTCTATGTAAGTTTTCTCAGTTGCGAACGGCTTACTATACCGAACCCCTATTATGACTTCTATGGAGCTACAGTATCCGCAGGTTGCCAATCAACATCAGAATTCCTATCGTCTGATGCTATTTGACCTGTCGATTTACGGGCATCATCCTAGCTATATCAAGTATTTGCTGCAATATTGGCACCAAAAAGAGCTGCCTGGTCAACTGGTGGTGCTGGTGTCGCCTCGATTTCTCGAAGCACATTGCGATGTGGTGGAATTGGCTCAGCAACTTGACCCAGAGAATATCCAATTTTGTGCGATCACAGTCTCAGAAGAGGCTGCGCTTAAATCGCGATCAACCTCAATCGGTCGCAACTTGAGAAATTTTCAGGAGTGGCGATTGCTGTGCAAGTATGCCAGGTCTTTGCGGGTTGATCACGTGTTGACGATGTATTACGACACGTATCAAAATCCGATTTTGCTAAATCAGATGCCGCATTGCCCAATGTCAGGCATTTACTTTCGGCCTAAATTTCACTATCGTGATTTTAGAACAGCCTCTCCCCAGATGAAGCCCACCGTTCGGGAATGGTGGGCCAAATTTTTGCTAGAGCGAGTGCTCAGCAAGCCCAAGCTACATCGCTTGTTTTCTCTAGATCCGTTTGTGATGGATCACATTACCCCTCGCTGGCGTGACAAAGTTATTTACCTACCTGATCCGATTGAGTTGACCGAAAGCTCAACAGATGCCGCTGCAGCCCTCAGGAAACGTTTTGACATTGCCCCCCATCGCAAGGTTTTTCTTTTATTCGGGGCACTGACCGAGCGTAAAGGCATTTATGAGCTACTTGAGGCGATTCCAAAGTTGTCTCCAGAGCTGACTCAGCAATCAGCATTCATCTTTTTGGGTGAGTCCAGCCCTGCGCATCGCGAGAAGATTGATCCCGCCATTGAGCACCTGTGCCAACTTTACCCAGTACAAATTATTCGCCATTATGAGTT
>JBAUJD010000866.1:0-2332 GCA_049683515.1 Thermosynechococcaceae cyanobacterium
AAAGCGAACCAGGTTGTAAGTCGGTTTGGCCCATTCAGGATAAAACCCTGGAAGATTAATGTCGCCTCGTCGAACCTGGGTGAAGAAGAACTGGATCAATCGCAGCGTATAGGTCGTCAGGAGAATAATCAGCCCTAAGAAAAAGAGATTCGGCAGATAGCTAATGAACTGTTCACCAAACTGAGCTAGGGTCCAGCTTAGAAATTGAAATAACCGCTGGGCCGCTGCCTTTGTCCACGGGAAGCAACTGAGGAGCAAATTAGCGTAAATCACCCCCAGCAGCAGGAAAAAAGCGAGCCGTCCAAGCTTGGTTAACTCTGTCAAAACGTCTACAACGCGATCCGCGTGCAGTACCTCTGTTCTGAATAACCGGAAACCGCGAATCCGATTGCCCTGCCACAGTCGAAGTTGGGCATTGAGTTTGGCAATAGCCCGGTTCGTGAGGCTAAAAATGATGATGGTGGCGATGGTCAGCAGGACCGCATACAGTAATCCCAGCAGAATGTTTTGGAGCCGAAAGGAGTCTCGGTAATTGGCGACGGCGGCTTGAATGGCTGCGAGGTAGTCTTGGGCAAGTTTCTGACGCGTTGTATTCGCGGCTTTCGCGTCAGTATCGAGCAGGGTCACCAAGGTTTCGCCATTGACCTTAAGATCTGTGGTCTGCGTTTTTTGGTTATCAACAATTATGATTGCTGAGAGTTCAAGATCATAACGCTGGGCAAATTTCTGCAGTCGTTCTGAAATCACCTGCGCTCGAAAGTCCGACGAGAAGGAGCCAACCCCTGCTTTAATTTCAAACAGCGTTTGTCCCTGAAGCACTACCAGAGACTTTTTAGCCTCTAAGTTTCGGGTTGAAGTATCGCCAGACAGATTAGGGGACGTCGTTGGTAGTGGATCTACTAGCGCAGCAGGAACAACGGATGGTTCAGCGACTGGCTGAGCAGATGCGCCAGAGCCGATGGTGAGGACAACAGTGAGTGCGATCGCCCATATCAGTGGCCCTAATCGGCCCCGACCCAGAACAGCGGGAATTATCATGAACTCAGACAAGTACAGAGCACATAATCTATTATCTCACTGGAGAACAGCCGACTGACGGCTAAACAAAAACTGTTCTTCTTGCACTCTGGTCACTACGATCAATAGATGCGATCGCATCTCACATTTAAGGGATGCGATCGCATCTCCAAGTAGAGGCTGTCAGGTCGGTTCTTGAACCGCTAGCTGATGGCGACCTTAACAGTCTTTTTCTCTTTCTTTTCAGACTTCGGCAAAGTGAGATTCAATACACCTTTGTCATATGCAGCCTCAACATGATCAGGTTGAACATGGCTGGGCATCGGGATCACCCGCTCAAACTTACCATAGCGGAACTCAGAGCGAATTGTGCCATCTGACTCACTTTCAGATTCAGTCTTACGTTCTCCCTTAACTGAAACGGCATCTTCAGTCACTTCGACATTAAGGTCTTTAGCATCTAGACCCGGAACTTCGAGCTTAAGATGAATTTCTGTATCGGTTTCATCCATTTCTACTGAAGGGAAGAAAGCTAGACCATCTTCTCCCGCAGCATCTGGCATCCACCGCTCAAACATGCTATCCATCTCGCGCCGTAGGCTTTCTAACTCATGGAAAGGCTCCCAACCAAAGGGCTGCCAGCGCTCAAGACCACGGAACGGATCACGACGAACAATAGACATAATTTCCTCTCCTAATGTTCAACGATATTGCGGGGCTACCCGAAACGCAGTTTGAGGGAACACTGCTAAGTTAAAACTACTGGGGATAACCCTCGCTCTACTTTGATCTTAGAGAAAGACTTTGATGAACTTGTGAGGAGCTGTTGAATCATGAAAGCTATGGTTTTGGAAGCCTCGGGTCAACCGCTGCGGCTAACTGAACGACCGATTCCGACTCCTGGTTCTCATCAATTGCTGCTGCGGGTGCAGGCTTGCGGGGTGTGCCGCACAGATTTGCATATTGTCGATGGTGAATTGGCTCACCCGAATCTTCCCTTAGTGTTGGGGCATCAGATTGTGGGAACGGTCAGCGAATTAGGGGATCAGGTGCAGGGATTTGAGATGGGCGATCGCATCGGTGTTCCCTGGCTCGGCCAAACCTGCAACTGCTGTCGTTACTGCCAATCGGGACGAGAAAATCTCTGCGATCAGGCTCAGTTCACGGGCTACAACCTAGATGGCGGCTATGCCGAATATGCGGTGGCTGATGCTCAATTTTGCTTTCCCATTCCCGAGAATTTTTCCGACCTGCAGGCTGCACCACTCCTCTGTGCGGGTCTGATTGGCTATCGCTCTTACCGAATGACGGGGGC
>JBAUJD010000867.1:0-2011 GCA_049683515.1 Thermosynechococcaceae cyanobacterium
TGATGGCTAAAGGTCACCGCAAGCATCTCTAGAGAGTAGGAACCCAATGACTGCAAGCGTTAAAACCCTTGTTAACCAACCTTATAAATACGGTTTCGTCACCGACATTGAAGTCGATACCATCCCACGGGGTCTTAGCGAAGACGTGATTCGGATGATTTCGGCCAAAAAGAACGAACCCGAATTCATGCTGGAGTTTCGGCTCAAGGGCTATCGACAGTGGCTGAAAATGACAGAGCCGGATTGGCCTCATGTTCATTATCCTGAGATCGACTATCAAGATATTTCTTACTACACCGCGCCCAAAGTACAAGAGAAGAAGAAAAGCTTAGACGAAGTAGATCCCACACTCTTAGAAACCTTTGAAAAGCTAGGGATTCCGCTCTCTGAGCAAAAGCGCCTCTCTAACGTTGCAGTGGATGCTGTCTTTGATAGCGTCTCCGTCGCCACTACTTTCAGAGAGCAGTTGGCTAAAGATGGCGTCATTTTCTGTTCCATCTCAGAAGCCGTCCACGACTATCCTGAGCTGATCAAGAAGTATCTTGGCAGCGTTGTTCCCGTAGGAGATAACTTCTTTGCCGCACTGAACTCAGCCGTCTTTAGTGATGGCTCCTTCGTCTACATTCCCAAAGGCACCAAATGCCCGATGGAGCTTTCGACCTACTTCCGCATCAATACCGAAGGGGCAGGCCAGTTTGAGCGTACGCTGATCATTGCTGAAGAAGGCAGTTCGGTGAGCTATCTAGAGGGCTGTACTGCGCCGATGTTTGATACCAATCAGCTTCATGCAGCAGTCGTGGAACTGGTGGCCTTGGATGATGCCGATATCAAGTACTCCACCGTTCAGAACTGGTATGCCGGGGACGAAAACGGTAAGGGCGGCATTTATAACTTTGTGACCAAGCGCGGACTGTGCGCCGGTAAGAATTCTAAGATTTCCTGGACTCAGGTAGAAACGGGATCGGCTATTACCTGGAAGTATCCGAGCTGTGTTTTGGTGGGCGATAACTCGGTGGGTGAATTCTATTCGGTGGCGCTTACGAACAATATGCAGCAGGCTGATACCGGGACCAAGATGTTCCATATCGGCAAAAATACCCGCAGCACGATCATCTCGAAGGGCATTTCGGCGGGACGCTCTCAGAACAGCTATCGCGGTCTAGTCAAAATGGGGCCAAACGCCAAGGGTGCGAGAAATTACTCCCAGTGTGATTCGATGCTGATTGGCAGTGATGCCGAGGCTAATACGTTCCCTTATATTCAGGTGCAGAATCACACCGCTAAGGTGGAGCACGAAGCTTCGACCTCCAAGATTGGAGAAGACCAGCTTTTCTACTTTGCTCAGCGCGGCGTTTCAATGGAAGATGCGGTCTCGATGATGATTAGCGGCTTCTGTAAGGATGTCTTCAATCAGCTCCCGATGGAGTTTGCGGTGGAAGCTGACCGTCTGCTGAGCTTGAAGCTTGAAGGGTCTGTAGGTTAGAGAATGTTGATGCTGGAGCAGATCAGAGCAATGCTGCATTGGTCCCCCCAGGCCCCCAATTCTGGGGGGAGAGTGTATAGACGCTGGGTAAACTTGCGCACATTAATCTCCTTGGGGACTAGCTGTAAATTTCTCCAGCCGGAGGCAGAACTATGACACAAGCAGTAGCCCGTGAGTTAAAAACCGTTAGCTTGATTGATGGTGTTTCTTGGGACAGTTTTGAGGCGATCTCAACTGCGTTCGCAGAGGTTCCGGGTGTTCGGTTGACTTACCTAGATGGCGTCGTAGAAATTATGCCCGTCAGTGACGAACATGAAGAGATCAAATCAACCTTAGGTCTCTTATTGGAAGCTTATTTGCGTTCTGAAGGGATTCGATATTACGTCCGAGGCGGCCCCCCCTCTCTGGGGGATCGGGGTGATGCAGCTCATCGGGAGCCGGATGAGTCCTACAACATTGGCACTAAAAAGGACCGAGCCGATATTGCGATTGAGGTGGTACTCACCAGTGGTGGCATTGACAAATTAG
>JBAUJD010000868.1:0-2435 GCA_049683515.1 Thermosynechococcaceae cyanobacterium
CCCCTCACCCTAGCCCTCTCCCAAGGGGAGAGGGAACGAAAAAAGAGGCTTTAGCCCGCTGCACCTGCAAAAGAAGGACTCAGCGCCTGCTTGAGGGCATCGGCTTTATCAATCTTCTCCCAGGGCAGATCTAAATCGGAGCGACCAAAGTGTCCATAGGCCGCAACATCTTGATAGAATCTGCCGCCTCGCTCTTTCGGCAAGTGAGTCAGACCAAACGCTTGAATTAAGCCTGCGGGGCGTAGGTCAAACATGTCTTGAACCACTTCCAGCAGACGATCTTCATCGACCTTGCCAGTACCGAAAGTCTCAATCAAAATACTGGTAGGACGCGCGACGCCGATCGCATAACTCACCTGCACTTCGCACTTGTCCGCTAAACCTGCAGCAACAATGTTTTTAGCAACATAGCGACTGGCATAGGCCGCACTCCGATCTACCTTTGTGGGATCCTTGCCAGAGAATGCGCCGCCGCCGTGGCGAGAGTAGCCGCCGTAGGTATCGACAATGATTTTGCGGCCCGTCAATCCTGCATCCCCTTGGGGACCACCGATCACAAATTGCCCGGTGGGGTTGACGAGGTAGCGGGTCTTGTCGTTGGGCTTCAGCTCAAGATCAGAGAAAATCGGCAGCACCACATGGGTCCAGAGATCAGCCTGGATGCGATCTCGCACCGCACTCGGCTCAGTAATCGCTTCAATGGTGGCGTCATGCTGGGTCGAGATCAAAATGGTGTCAATGCCGACGGGTTTACCGTCTTCGTAGGCCACACTCACCTGTGATTTACCATCAGGGCGCAGATAAGACAGCGTTCCATTCTTACGAACGGCTGCAAGCTGTCGCGTGATCCGGTGGGCTAAATTGATAGGCAACGGCATTAGTTCTGGGGTTTCGTTGCAGGCATAGCCAAACATCAAGCCCTGATCACCGGCACCGATGGCGTCTAGCTCTTCGTCGCTTTTATGCTCACGAGTTTCTTGAGCAGAATCAACCCCTTGAGCAATGTCTGCAGACTGCTCGTCTAGGGCAATTAGGACAGAGCAGCTATTGGCGGCAAAGCCATTGTCTGAGTCAACGTAGCCAATTTCGGTAATTTTGTCGCGGACCAGCTTCACAAAATTAACTTGGGCCTTGGTGGTGACTTCTCCAGTGACGAGAACGAGTCCCGTATTCACCACCGTTTCTGCCGCAACTCGGCTAGCGGGATCCTGAGCTAGCAGCGCATCTAAAATCGTGTCAGAAATTTGATCGCAGACTTTATCAGGATGGCCTTCAGTCACTGATTCTGAAGTGAACAAATAGCGTTTTGGCAAGGTAGTTTCCCTCCCTAGGGATCAAGGTGGCAGACGTTACTAAATTCAAGCGATTATAACATTTTGTTACTGTCGTTCAAGGGGGAATTCAGGCAAACAAGAAACTCAATTAGAAATCTGAAACTGTTGCCACTGCTCTATCACAACGTGGGCCTCGTCATAGAAAGGTGCTTTCGACCACCCCCAGGTTACTTGAACGCAACCTGCAGCACTGGCTGCTTTCCCCATCACTAAATCGACTTGGGCATCTCCAACCATGAGCGTATGACTAGGAGAGACGTTGAGTTGCTCACAAAGTTGCTCAAACAATCTTGGATCAGGCTTGCTGATGTCTTCTACGCCTTGATAGGCGTCCACACAACCGGCCAAATCATAGCAATTGATGAAATCGCTAACGTGTTGGGGACTATCGGCAGATAGAATGCCAACCTTTACCCCTACCTCTCCTAATGCCTGCAGCACGTCTCGGGTACCTGGGAATAGCGGCGTATGGTCAACCTTTCGTTTGAGGTAGCTATCGGCCTCCGAAAAAGCGGACCGGGCAATCTCAAGGGCCGCCAGCCAGTCCTTTCCGGTTTCTGCGATGTAGGCAGCAGTGGCAATTTCATTCTCTCGACGACTGCCCACCGCCTGCAGTCCGGCAGGGTTGAGTTGCCCTTCTTCAACACCAAAGGCAAGCAGCAGTGGCTCTTGAACACCAGGGACTTGAGCATCTGAAAGTCGAGAACGCTTTTGGGCCAAGCTTTTAAGATAGGATTCTACGTCTGCGAGGGTCCCATCTTTATCAAAGATGACCGCTTCAATATTAGAAAAAATTTTGTCTTGGCACTGGATTGTTGCCACGGGCGATCGCATCCCCATCACTGCCTTCAGAGTTTAGCGCACCTGCTGACTCCAAAAATCATTCGCCAACATATAACCCCGGCCAGCGAAGCTGACCGGGGCTGATTTCAATATAGTCGTTCTGTATATGTGATTATCTTAGGTCAGGATTTTAATAGTGACTGTGAGCTAGATCACCGTTTGAACCCTGCGCTCTAAAATTTTTCTATGGGGGTTTATTCCGCTAGCTTGGCTTTCACTATGGCCTGAACCTTTTTACCATCTGCTTTCCCTTTGAGG
>JBAUJD010000869.1:0-2321 GCA_049683515.1 Thermosynechococcaceae cyanobacterium
TCTGTATCCGTCGTTCCCCTACAGCAATCGGTTAGAGACTTAGATATTGCCTTTCGTAACTTCTTCAGTTCAGTCACTGGCAAGCGCCACGGCCCCAAAGTAAGGATGCCACGGTTCAAAAAGCGACACTCTGCCCAATCGGCACGGTTTACCCAGCGCGGTTTCTCCGTTGGCAATACGCTATATCTCGCTAAAATCGGCTCTATCAAAGTGCAGTGGTCGAGAGAACTACCGTGCGCGCCATCATCAGTAACGGTGATTAAAGACTCAGCAGGCCGATACTTTGCCAGCTTTGTGGTGGAGAAAGAACCGGAGCTATTGCCGTGGAATGATAAATCTATCGGCATAGACCTTGGGATAACGACCTTTGCGACGTTGAGTAATGGAGAAAAGATAGAGGCACCTAAACCCCTAAAGCGATACCTGAAAAAATTAGCCCGATTGCAGAAAGTGCTCAGCCGCCGTGAAAAAGGCTCTAAGCGTCGGCAGGTCGCAAAGCTAAAAGTGGCACGGATCCATAGCCGGATCAAAGATATTCGGTCAGATTTCTTGCATAAGCTCAGTACCCAGTTGATTCGAGAGAACCAATCGATATCAATTGAAGACCTGAACGTATCAGGAATGCTCAAGAATCGGAAGCTCAGCAAAGCCATCAGCGATTTAGGCTGGCGGCAGTTTCGCACCCTGCTAGAGGCGAAAGCCAATATGTATGGCCGTGAGGTTAGCGTCATCAACCGCTGGGAGCCGACGAGCCAGACTTGCTCTGGCTGTGGGTACAGAGAAGGGCGCAAGAAACTGAGCATCAGAGAGTGGCAATGTCTCAACTGTGGAGAGTTCCACGATAGAGATATCAATGCTGCATTGAATATAAGAGCCGCCGGGGGACACTCGGAGGCGATAAACGGATGTCGGAGAGAGTGTCAGTCTGAAGTGATTTCAGCGGTTCTCGGCGATGCGTCAACTCGTCTGGAAGAGAAGCAGCTATGCCTGAATCTCTAGCCCAGGGAATCCCCGTGCCTTCAGGCCGAGGAGGATGTCAAACCGCTCAGCTTCTGCGAGAACAACGCTGGGAAGAAATCGATTGGGAGCATTTGATTGAAGAGGTCGAAGATTTGGGCAAAAGCGAGTGCAGTACAACACTGTGCCAATGCCTTAGTTGCGCCAGAGTTGGGCAGTTGGTATGGTAATGGGGCATTTCTGAGCAATCAAGACTCAGTACAACCGACGTTAATGAGCCATAAAAATAGATGCAAAATCGAATCGGCTTTTTCGGTACTATGACCACGCTGTTTAGCCTCACCTTAGGCTTTAGCACACCTGCGGCTCTAGCCGATCCGCCTAACAATTATATTGGAGGCGGGGTTAGAGCTGAATTTAATGACGATACGGCAGCCGTCATTCATGCAAAAATTAAAGTATTAGACTTGGGAAAATTTAGCTTGTCGGGTAGACCCGCACTTGTGATTGGCAATTCGGCTGAGCTACGTCTTGCCGCTACGGGGGAAGCCGATATTGCGCCTCGTTTGTCACCCTACGGCGGTGGCGGGATTGCCATCAATAAAGATGGTAGCGGCGATGTCGATCCCCTACTGACTGCCGGATTAGACGTTACGGTGATTAAGCAGGTCGTGCTTCAAGTGGGCGGGAACCTCATTTTCTCTAACGGTACGGATGCAGAACTAACGGCTACGGTAAACTACGCTTTTTAGAAACGTCTGGTGATCGAGATCATATTGCCGTTTTTCTCTTGCAGCTATAAAAAGAGAGCGTTTCGTATAGGTACTTTATGGGTCAGTCTTTAGGTCACTCCGTTCTGTGGGTTGCGATCGCAACAATCTTTTCCTCCGCCATCACAACGGCCCCCGCCTTTGCCAATCCTGATCTTTCTTTATCTGCGGTAGAAATTGAGACGTACAGAGAACAGGGACAAGCGGGCCTTGAAAAATTTTTAACCATTCACAATCTCAGCACTCAACAGCTTCCCCAGCCAGATCTCAGGGAAGCGCTAGATTCTCTCTGTAAGCAGCGGGACTGCCATGCCTCTCGTTTGTTTTGGTATACCGATCTAGAGGCAGCCAAAGCCAAGGCGGCTGAAACCGGCAAGCCCATCTTGTCCCTACGAATGTTAGGGAATCTGGATCAAGAATTAAGCTGCGCCAATAGCCGCTTTTTTCGGGTTGCGCTGTATCCTAATGCCGAGGTCTCGAAATACTTGCGCGATCGCTATATTCTCCACTGGCAGTCAGTGCGCCCCGTCCCCAAAGTCACCATCGACTACGGCGATGGCCGCAAGCTACAGCGCACCCTCACCGGCAATAGCA
>JBAUJD010000870.1:0-3385 GCA_049683515.1 Thermosynechococcaceae cyanobacterium
GGATTACTTGGTTAAGGGGCGGTTTGATGGCGACCTGTTAGGGCGCTCTATTTGTTATGCCATCGAGCGACAGGAACAGCGCTTAGAGTTACAGAATAAAACCGAGGCACTGCGAGAATTCTCGAAGAAGCTAGCAAAGGCCAATCAAGAGTTGCAGGAACTGGCCGTCACCGATGGTCTGACCCGTATTTTTAACCGTCGCCGGTTTGACGAATTATTTCTGACCGAGTGGAACCGCTTAACCCGTGATGAGCGCCCACTAAGCTTGATTATGGTGGATGTGGACTATTTCAAAGCCTATAACGATACCTATGGTCATCCAGAGGGTGATCTCTGTTTGCAGAGACTGGCTAAGGCGATCTCAAAAGTAGCCAAACGTCCTGCAGATATTGTGGCTCGATACGGCGGTGAGGAGTTTGTAGTAGCCTTACCCAACACTGATCTCAATGGAGCGGTCTATGTGGCAGAGGCGATCCGGGCAGAGCTTCAAGACCTCCAGATTCCCCACTGCAACTCTCCTGTCAGCAGCCAGGTCACCATTAGCTTGGGCGTGGCGAGCCAAGTTCCCAACGAAACGATGGCACCGTCTCAACTGCTAGAGGCCGCAGATCGGGCGCTCTACGTTGCCAAAGAACAGGGGCGCGATCGCATCCAGGCTCGTCAGTCGGACTGCGCTGGTGACATTCTCCAGTCCCGTAAAACCCTACAGTGGGTGGGTCGGCTACGGCAGGCACTAGAACAAGATCGCTTCCAACTCTATGCTCAACCGATCCAGTCGCTGCAGAAGAACAGCGCCAGTCAGCAGTTTGAAATTCTGCTGCGGCTCTGCGATCAGCCTGGGAGCATTTGCTCACCGGGCACCTTTTTGCCCATTGCTGAGCAATACGATTTCTTGGGTCGCATCGATTGTTGGGTCATTGACCATTTGTTTGCGGCCCTAGAGAAAAATAACAAATCTGAGCCGCTGACTGATGATAAATTCTATATTAATCTCTCCAGTGCAACCTGTAAAAATGAGCGATTTTCCTCCTTTATTGAAGAGCGGTTGCATCACTATAATCTCTCCCCCCATCAGTTCTGTTTTGAAGTGTCAGAAACAGTTGCCTTTGCCCATCTTGAGGCCGCCTCTGAGTTAACCCAAGATCTGCGATCCATGAACTTTCAGGTGGCATTGGATGATTTTGGTAGTGGCACGACCTCCTTCACACACCTCACTAAAATCCCAGTGGATTATGTCAAGATTGATGGTCTTTTTGTGCGAGATATTGGGACTGATGCCGTGGCGAAGGCCATCGTTGAAGCGATTCATCACATCTCAAAGCTGATGAATCTGCAGACAATAGCTGAGTTTGTAGAAACAAAAAGTATTGTAGAAAGCCTCTCACACATGGGAGTAGACTTTGCTCAGGGCTATTACTTTGACCGTGCGAAACCACTGACCCAGGTTTTAGCTCGCCCCCCCCAGTGCAGCTTTGCAGCAGCGGCATAAGGCGCTTGAGATGACGATGAATACCGACGGGTGTAAATCCGATTGACCGAGCGGGGCATACTGAGCTAAAGCAATCAGATTATGCCCTCCAGACAATCAGCCTCATGCATCAGTCAAGCAAGCTAAAATCAGTTCTTTTAATCGATGACAATGGGGCAGATAATTATGTCCATCGTCTTCACCTAGAGTCAACGGGGTTAATTGACTCTATTCATGAGTTCTTATATGCGGATGAAGCAATTGATTTTTTAAAGTCTCATCTAGATCAAGATATAGACTTAATCTTTTTAGATCTTGAATTACCTCGCATGAATGGCATTGAATTCTTAGAGGCTTACCGATCTTTATCTATCAACAAACGAGCCAAGATTGTTATACTCGCAACGCATCCGTCTCCCCATATCCTCGCTCAGCTTGAGCAGTTCCCAGAAGTGTTGACCCGATGTGTGAAGCCATTAACCGAAGCCGGTGCTGAAGACATTATCGGGGCTGTATTAGAGAGTAATCAGAACTCTGAGCGCATAGCCAGCGCACTGATCAGCTAAAGCAGGATGGACTTAAAAACTTCGCGGCAAGAAGTTCGAGCACGATCGATCTCATCTTTGAACGCCTGCTCCTCTCGTTCACTTAATTGTAAATAGGTATCGACAAATTCTGAAATCAGCCTGGTTCTGGCTGGGTCTAACTGCCAGGTTGCCAACAGACTTAAGCATTCCGCTTTAACCTTGAGGCGATCTTCCAGTACAATCTGCCTCTTTGCTATTCAAGCAGTAGTGACAGGATTGTGTTGACTGGAAAATTTCGCTAGTGCTCAGAGACCTTCACCCTGGTTCTGGTCAGTACATAATCCTTCCTTTAACTCGGTCGTGACTGAGGTACCTACCGTCACATCATTGAGCATACAGAGGGGCTATCGACACAATAGAACTATCTTCGGCGTCAGTGGGGTTAGAAGACATGGGCCATTGGTTGTCTCCCATTCCCCCTCTCGCTCGACTCAATTAAAGAGGTCTGGCTTATGGTTTCAGAACAGTTCCGCCGCCAGCTCCGGCAAGAAGCCGAACAATGGAGACAGGAAAAACTGATTAATGACGCGGTTTACGGACAGCTCACCGAACGCTATCGGTTTGATGAGATTGAATCGTTTGCGCGCAACCGCTTTGTCACCATTCTGATCGGGGTGGGGTGCATTTTGCTGGGGTTAGGCGTCATTACGTTTGTCGCTGCGAATTGGCAGGCTTGGTCACGCTGGGGCCGAGTGTTGCTGTTAATGGCAACCTTTATCGGTGTCAATGCAGCGGGCTTCTACCTGTGGCGACGCCCCGCGAACAAAAAAGGACTGCAGCGACTGGGGCATGGCTTACTGTTGGCGGGTGCGCTATGCCTAGGGGCCAATATGGCACTGATGTCTCAGATGTTTCACCAAAGCGGTGAGATCCATGAGCTATATCTTGCCTGGAGTCTGGGTGTTGTCGTGATGGCCTATAGTTTGCGACTCAGTTCACTGGGCATTTTGGCATGGATTCTGATGGCGATGGGGTACAGTAGCAGGCTGTTTGTGACTGCAGGCTGGGACGGCAGTCTGATGGAGAGTTCAGCCGTCTCTGGTGTCTTGAATCTCATGTTCGAGAACATGGCGCTCGTCGGCGTGGCCCTGTTCTTACCACTGGCCTATCATTGCCGCTCTCGGGTCATTTTTGGTCTTGTGGGGGTGTCGTTCCCGCCCGTATTGATGCTGGAACTTTTTAAGTTCGTCTCGATCTCTGGTGAGATGGTGGCGCTCAGTATTGTGCTGCCACCGGCGCTGCTGTGGGCGCACGATCAAAATTTATACCGATCGCTGTGGCATTCGATGACCACCTGGCGTCATCCGCATTCTTTGACGGTCACGAAGGA
>JBAUJD010000871.1:0-4173 GCA_049683515.1 Thermosynechococcaceae cyanobacterium
GAATAGAATAGATGCACCTAGAGTTGCTAGAGGCGAACGGACCCTGTGGCTGAATTTGTAGATATCTTAGCCAGCTATGTGCCGAGCCTCATTGTGCGCCATCTTCAAGAGGTGGCCCCTGGTCAACATCAAGCCTCATCCCATTCGTATTCTGCAGCAGTTCTGTTTGCTGATATCTCAGGATTTACGCCTTTGACAGAAGCACTGGCGCACTCTGGGCCAGCGGGGCTTGAAGATCTCAGTCAGATTCTCAATACCTATTTCGGACACATTACTGACTTAATTCTGGCCCACGGCGGCGACGTGCTGAAATTTGCGGGTGATTCTGTTCTGGCGGTCTGGATCGCGCCGGACCATCAGCTATCTTTGGCAACCCATCGCGCGGCTGCATGTGGCCTTACGATTCAGACCTATGCGCACACGTACTGTCCGCCCGAGGGTGTGGATCTCACGCTTAAGATTTGTTTGGCCGTGGGAGAGATTGCGATCGCCCACGTAGGCGGTCTCTTAAACCGCTGGGAGTATACGGTGACAGGGGAGCCATTAGTCCACATCAGCCGATTGTTTCGTCATGCGCCCCTGAGCGGCGTTGCCCTCTCTCCTGAAGCTTGGGTGTTGGTGCAGCAGGTGGGTGAGGCCACTCCTCTAAATGAGGGTGATATCTGGCTGCAGGCGATCGCCCCCGCAGAACCCTCCGCACCGCCACCCCAGATGCCGTTGTCAGACGCCTTGGGCGAGCGGCTACGGGCTTATATCCCCGGCGCAATTTTGGCCCGCTTATCGGCAGGGCAGCGGGACTGGCTGGCGGAATATCGGCGGGTGACGGTGCTGTTCGTTAATCTGCCAACTCTCAATGAAACGGCCTCAATAGAGCGCATCCAGTCGGTGATTGTCACCCTTCAGAATGTGTTGTATCGCTTTGAGGGCAGCATTAACAAAATTAGCGTGGACGACAAGGGCATTACGCTGATTGCGGCCTTGGGGCTATCACCCTTTGCCCATGAAGATGACCCTGAACGTGCGGTCAGGGCTGCATTAGCTATGCAGGATGGCATTCTGGCCCAAGGCGAACAAAGCCAAATCGGTATCAGTACAGGCAGCGTGTTCTGCGGCACGATTGGAAGCATTCAGCGTCGTGAGTATACGGTGATTGGGGAAGTGGTCAATTTAGCGGCTCGGCTGATGCAGGTTGACGGAGAGGCGATTCTCTGTGACGAAAACACCTATCTCACGACTCAATCGAGGGTCGTCTACAAAATTTTGACTCATCAACGGCTCAAGGGGTTTGAAAATCCGGTCCCCATTTTTCAACCCCTGCAGCTTGCTCAACCAGCTCAGGCCCATTCAACACCCTTGATTGGCTGCCAACGTGAGCGTCGGCATCTTGTGCAGATGGCACAGCTTTTAATGGCTGAACATCAAGTAGGAATCGCCATTCTAGAAGGGGAAGCAGGGATCGGTAAGTCCCAACTGCTGACGCATTTTTTAGGGTGGTCGCAGGAACATGACCTGCCCTGTTTTTTGGGAACGGGAGATGCCATTGAAGCGTTGACGCCCTACTATGCTTGGCGACCGATCATGGCCCAGTTGCTGTCGCTGCAGACGGATGCGTCTGAACGGCATCATCAGATTTTGGCCTTGCTGGGGACAAGGGCAATTTTAGCTCCCCTTCTCAATGGCGTTCTTGATGTTGAGTTTGCTGAGACCGATCTGACTGAGCAGATGCAGGGATCGGTCCGGGCCGAAAACATTCGAGTGCTGCTGCAGCATTTACTTGAGCAGGGGATCAGCGCACAGCCGACGATATTGGCGTTTGAAGACGCCCACTGGCTTGACTCTGCATCATGGGCCTTGCTGTTAGCCTTAAGCCAAAAACAATGGCCGATTCTGGTGGTTCTTGCCACTCGTCCCCTAGCCGAGCCGCTGCCTGAGAGCTATCAGTTGCTGCTCACGGCAGATCACACTAAATTTTTGCGACTGCCCGGTCTATCTCGGTCTGAAACACAGCAGTTTGTCAGTCAGCAACTAGAGATTGAGAGGCTATCCGATGCCGTGACCACCTTTATCTATGAGAAGGCAGAGGGGCATCCGTTGCTCAGTGAAGAGCTGGCCTATGCGCTCCGCGATCGTGGACGGCTGCAGATTACAGGGGGATGGGGTGATTGGGTAGAGTCGTCTGATGCTTTACAACACCTGGAATTGCCGACTACTTTGCAAGGGCTAATGACCAGCCGCATTGACCAGTTATTGCCCGCTCAGCAGTTATTGTTGAAATCTGCTAGCGTGATTGGTCGCAGTTTTCTTTACCCGCTACTCTACGATATCTATCCCCTTGCTGCGGATAAAGCTGATTTGCCCCAAAATTTGCAAGGTTTAAACCAGAAAAATCTGGTAGTCATGGAGTCACCGGAGCCGTTGTCCTATACCTTTCGCCACATTCTCATGCAGGAAGTGACCTATCAGCTCATGCTGTTTTCTCAGCGGCGAGAACTGCATCGTGCGATCGCAACTTGGTATGAGCAATCCCAGCGTCAAGATGCCTACGGCCTGTTGGCTTATCACTGGAGTCGGGCTGAAGATGACCTCAAAGCCCTTGAATATCTCGACAAAGCGGGCGAACAGGCGCTTACTAGCGGCGCATATCAAGAGGCGGTGGCATTCTTCTCCCAGGCTCTAGCCCGTCCCCAAGCATCACATCCGAGCCAAATTCGCTGGCATCGACAACTGGGAGAAGCCTATTTAGGGCTAGGTCAGCTCAGCAACAGTGAATCTCACCTGCAGGCCGCCGTCACACTCTTGGGGCAGCCGCTTCCTGCCCTTGGATTACCGCTCTGGCTCAGTCTTCTTAAGCAGGCCGGACGGCAGCTTTGGCATCGATTGCGGCCTCGCAGTGTAATAGATACCCCAACTGCTCAGCAGCTCAGAGCCTTAGAACTCACCCGTGCCTATGTGAATCTAGGGGAAGTCTATTACTACACCCATCGGCGCACGCTGGCGACCTACGCCAGCATCACCGGCCTCAACCATGCGGAAACCGTTGATCCGGCACTGGAGTTGGCCCGAACTTATGCCAATATGTGCTTTGCCATGGGGCTGAACCAGCGTCATTCCCTAGCGCGTCGATATGGAATCCTCGCAGAAACCACCGTTCAAACCCTAGATGCATCCCTGCCCTGCTTAGGATGGGTGGCGATGGTGGTGGGAGCCTATCACAGCGGCAGCGGTCGATGGTCAATGGCCCGTGAGCGTTTGCAGCTTGCCATCGATAGCTATCAAACCGTCAGCGATCGCCACCATCTGGCTGAATCTCTGGCAGCACTAGCGCTCGTAGAACACTGCCAGGGAAACTTTAGCGCGGCTTTAACCCTGTGGCAGCAAATCGATCAGCTCGGTCATCAATGCGGAGATATCCAGGCCCAAGCCTGGGGACTTTTAGGCCAGGTGGAAGAGACGCTAGCAATGGCTGCAGATCACGCTACGGCACTATCCCCTGGGGGACTTCCAGTCTATACCGAGGTCGTGATCACTCAAACGCTCAGCCTCATTCACGCAGCCCAACGATTACTTAAAGATCGACCTGCCTTAGTGAGTGAACAGATTCGGTTGGCGGGACTATCTGCGATCGTATTTTATCACCAACAAGAATGGTCGTTGTCTAAGCAGGCCGTAGAGAGAGGTCTAAAGCATATTCAGCAGTCTCCTCCGATTGCGCTGTATGTGCTGGAAGGCTATGCCAGCCTCTTAGAGGTATCCTGTTGCTTGCAGGAACCCGCGCTCTGTTCTTTAGCCTGCAGCGCACTGACAAAATATGCCCAAGCCTTTCCCATCGGTCGGCCCCGACTTCTGTATTGGCAAGGTCATCGGGCTGCTGAGCAGGGGAAGATCCGTAAAGCCAAGCATTTTTGGAACCAAGGACTCTCCGCCGCACAGCGATTCAAGATGCCCTACGAAAAAGCTCAGATTCAAAGCGCGTGGGATCATCTAGCCGAAACCGCCTTCGCCACAATCCACCCTTGATGGTCTGTCCTAATATCAGAGCCAAGCAAGCTAGGACAAGGCACGAGAAGGTCTCCAGCGTTCCAGCAGAAGCTGACCCTGATTGCCGTGCAACCTCTTGTCAATCTCTTAACTAATTTGCCCTTGTCAACTGCCCCCCACAGGTTGACACTGGAC
>JBAUJD010000872.1:0-2747 GCA_049683515.1 Thermosynechococcaceae cyanobacterium
CGACCAAAGCAACTGCTGCTAAGCCAAGCGCCTCGAAGGCAGACAGCACCGCTACAGCTAGCAGTACAGGTACAAAAACGACCCGTCGCAGCACAACCAGCCGCAAAGTCACGCCTCGAAAGACCTCAACAACCGCAAAAGCCACCTCGCAGTCTGCAGCGACAACAAAAACGACGGCAGCCGCTACCACCAAACTAGAGCGTCAGGTGGCAGACCTCAAACAGGAGCTGAGTATTGCGAAACAGCAAGAGGCCCATTTGGGTGGACAGATCAAAAAGCTAGAGGTGGCCTTATCTGACCATCAAGCTGCGGTCAAAGCGCTCCAGCAGATGGATAAGCTCAAAAAAGAGCTAGACCAAACGAAAAAAGACGCCCTCAAGCTGGCGAAAGAAAATCAGCGCCTGCAGACACAACTCGCCAGCCAGCCCGCAAAATCTGCTGAAACGAAAAAGACGGCAGCCATTGTCCCGGCCTCAGCGCCTAAGGCACAATATCGATCTTTACCCAGTCGCCCTGTGATGCCCGATCGCGCATCGGCCCGACAGGGCAGCAATACGGTGACATTAGAAACCTGGTGTTTTGACTAATTAGGGTTAACCCATGAAAAACGTTCTCGGCATCATTCTCGGCGGTGGTGCAGGCACAAGACTGTATCCCTTAACTCAGCCCCGAGCCAAGCCTGCTGTTTCTTTGGCAGGCAAGTATCGACTGATTGACATCCCGATTAGTAACTGCATTAACTCTGAGATCAATAAGATCTACGTACTCACGCAGTTCAATTCAGCCTCGCTTAATCGCCACATCAGCCGGACCTATCGCTTCTCTGGCATCTCAGATGGGTTTACCGAAGTGCTGGCAGCTCAACAGACCCCCGACGATTCGGGGTGGTTTCAGGGGACTGCAGACGCAGTGCGTCAGTATCTATCGCTCTTTCGAGAATGGACCACCATTGATGACATCATCATTCTTTCGGGTGATCATCTCTACCGCATGGACTATGGCAAATTTATTGAGCACCACCGCCAGGTCAAGGCAGATATCACGCTATCGGTGATTCCCATTGATCAATCCCGAGCATCTAGTTTTGGACTGATGAAGATTGACGATCAGGGGCGTGTGATTGATTTTTCTGAGAAACCAGAGGGCGAAGCCCTAGAGCAGATGGCGGTTGATACCACAACGCTGGGTTTATCTGCTGATGAGGCGCAGCAAAAGCGCTTTATTGCGTCAATGGGTATCTATGTTTTTAAAAAACAGGTGCTCTTTGATTTATTAGATAACCTACCCGGAACCACAGACTTCGGGAAAGAAATTATCCCAATGGGAGCCAAGGACCACAACGTCCAGGCTTATCTGTTTAATGACTATTGGGAAGATATTGGGACGATTGAATCTTTCTATCACGCTAACTTGGCTTTAACCAAACAGCCGGTCCCAGATTTTAGTTTCTATGACGAAGAAGCGCCCATCTATACGCGATCGCGCTATCTACCCCCCAGCAAAATTCTCAATGCAAAAATTACAGAGTCAATGATTGGTGACGGCTGCATTTTAAAAGACTGCCAGGTTCATCATTCGGTCTTGGGCTTGCGGAGTCGGATTGGTGCGGGCAGCGTCATCGACAGTGCGCTGATTATGGGTTCAGATCACTATGGTTCAGAGCAGGAACACAGTGCCTTTGATACCATTGCCCCTGTGCCGCTGGGTATCGGCAAAAACTGCCGCATCATGAAAGCAATCATCGATAAAAATGCCCACATTGGCAATGATGTTCAGATCATCAATAAAGATCGGGTAGAAGAAGCCGAGCGAGCAGAGCAGGGCTTCTACATTCGCAGCGGTATTGTCGTTACCCTTAAAAATGCTGTGATTCACGACGGTACCGTGATCTAAGGCTTTCTATTTTTCGAAGTGCCCCTAATATGCAGGCAAAGCCGATGGGAACATCCTGACTTGCGACGGCTTCAATGAAACGAAGGATCTTCAACCAACATCAGCTTGATGTATTGAGCGCCAACTTTGACCTGACGCAGAGTTTGACTCAATCCCACCCCAACGCCCCAAAACTACTCCATTACAGCTCCTTGGTCATCTAAACTGTCCGAAGGATTGTACTTTGATCTAGTCCGACGAAATGCGCATATTAGTTGTAGAAGATGATGAAGGCATTGCTCGATTCATTCATCAGGGTCTAAGTGAAGCTGGTTATGCCGTTGATATGGCACCGGATGGTCGTCAAGGGATTGCTTATGCCACTTCTGCTGACTACGATGCGATCATCCTTGATGTTCTTTTGCCAGAAATTAACGGGCTAAGTGTCCTCAAAACGCTACGCGAGCAGGGATTTCAGACCCCTGTTCTATTACTGACGGCTCGGGGTACGGTAGAAGATCGGGTGTTAGGATTGAATGCGGGAGCCGATGATTATTTGGTTAAGCCCTTTGACTTTACAGAACTGCTAGCGCGGTTAAGGGCATTATTGAGACGCCCGCCTCTACAGGTAGATAGCTTACTGAAGGTCGGTGATTTAGAAATGGATACGATTCAGCATTGGGTGAAGTATTGCGATCGCACCATTGAGCTTAGCCCACGTGAATACTCACTGCTAGAGTATTTAATGCGGAATCCCAACCAAGTTCTTAGCCGCACTCAGATTGCCCAGCATGTCTGGAGTTTTGACTTTTATGGGGATTTCAAAGTCATTGATGTCTACATTGGGTATCTTCGGCGCAAGCTTGATCGAGAAT
>JBAUJD010000873.1:0-2119 GCA_049683515.1 Thermosynechococcaceae cyanobacterium
GCCTAGTTGACGTCCTCGATCAAAATCACCCGCTCCGATCCGCTATCGACCCTCAAATCGAAATATGGTCTAACCGCGCCCTCGATCTAGCTGAAAAAGCCTTCCATGATGGGAAGTTAGATCGGGCAATCTCATTCGCTAAGAGAATTCCGGCCCGCACCACCGCCGCCAAGGTTGTGCAGGAGCGGATCAAACGCTGGCAAACGGTGTGGGCCGAGGGTGAAGGCATTTACAAAAAAGCAGAGGATACGCTCAATCAAGAGAATTGGCGGCAGGCCTTCTCAATTATGGTGGGGTTGCTCAAGGTTGATAATCGCTATTGGTCTGGGCCTCAATATAACGCCCTCAATAAACGCATTCTGCGCGCCCAAGAAGACGAAAAAATTCTTGCGAAAGCCAAAAGCTTAATTAAGCGTGGGGGACTGAGGAACCTCGCTGAAGCAATCGGATTGGCTCAGGATCTAAAGTCAGATAGTGTGTTTCGTCGTTCGGCCAACGCCGCCATTGAAGATGCCTCCCAGCGGTTAATGCAGCTTGCTGAAAATGCTCTAGAAGGGCAGGACTTAACGCTGGCACTAGATGCAGCTCAACTGATTCCGCAGGAAACTCAGGTGGGGCAACGCGCTAAAGATTTTGTTGATCTCGCCTATGCTGCGGCTTCTGCTTGGTCAGGCACCGCTGCGGGTCTACAGGATGCTATTAGCGCAGCGCGAAAAATCAGTCCCAATAGCTCGGTGTATAACCAAGCGCAGAATTTAGCGTTGAGGTGGGAAGGACAGCTTGCGAGCCTTCGGCAGCGCCAAGTCGCTCAGGCGAATGCCGACGAATACAACGCATCCATCGTGGATAGCATTCCCAGTACGACAAACTGGCAAGATCCGCCGCCTGCCTTGAATACAGTTTCGAAACAACAGACTGCTGATCTGGCGCTGTTAGATCGGGCCGATTCACTGTCACTCAATGGCGATCGCAAATCTCTAGCCGAAGCGATTCGCATTGCTAAGCAGATTGCGACCGGTCGTGCGTTTTACGAAGATGCCCAAGCTAGAATTGCAGACTGGCAGTTTCAGCTCCAGCAGCTCAACAACCCCCAGCCCGTCGAGGAACTCCCCGAAAGTTTAGACAACAATGTCCCTGACAACAGGGCAAAGGAATTATGGCAACAGGCGAAGGGCTATGCCAGTCAGGGCAGCCCTGGATCGCTCGCTGCCGCCATTGACGTTGCTAATCAAATTGATCCTAATTCTCCGCTTCGAGTTCAGGCTGAAGCATCGGTCAGTGCCTGGGGCCAGAAGATTTTGACCTTAGCTCGAACCCAGGCTAATTCTGATATCTCGAAAGCCATTGCGATCGCACGGCAAATTCCTGCTAGTAGCCCGATTTATAATGATGCTCAATCTCAGATTCAACAGTGGCAAGGACGGAACTGAGCAGAATCGAATTTTAAACTGCTTTTCCAGGTAAAGTTTAAGCTCACAGTCATCGCTATTGTTCTGACGATTTATTATGGCTCATCAATTCAAAGTTCCTAGTATGGCTTGTTTGGCCTGCTCAGATACGATTACCCAAGCCATTCACAAGATTGATACCGCTGCCACGGTTGAGGCTAACTTGCAAACCAAGATCATCACAGTGACCACTCAAGCCTCAGACGAACGTGTTCAAGAGGCTATCGTCAATGCCGGTTATCCTGTAGCCTAATCCTTTTTCTCAAACGGTCTACGAGCAATCAGCCAAAAATCAGTAGGACGAGAGTCGTTCTGAAACTGAAACATTCGGCAGTTCCCCTTCGTCTTGGTTTAGGATGCTATCTAAGATCAACCACTCGGCTGAACAGCTCCCCTCTATGACGCGTCTATGAATTCTTCTTTTTTACAATCATTGCCCGCGCCTCTCCGTCAAGCCAGTACTCTAGCCATGCTGGCGTCTGTGGGCGCTCACATAGCCTTTTTTACCGGTTCTACGCTGATATCAGCCCAGGGTGAGGCGACCCCTCAGAAGCTGAGAGTGGTGAGATTGCTGCCCCCTTCGCAAACGTCTTTGCAGCAGCCTCCTATTGACCCTAACGTTACTTTGCCGGTGCCAGCGCAACCGCCACCCGTCGGGTCATCCTTTAGAG
>JBAUJD010000874.1:0-3117 GCA_049683515.1 Thermosynechococcaceae cyanobacterium
GCCATTAATTAACTGCGAGGAATTTGCCCACAGATAATCTCGGAGCCAGCCCATGAGATAGGTTGAACTCTCGTTAAACTGAGCCACATTACCTTGCCAAATAGCGAGGTGCTTCCAGTGCCAGTAGAACGTTACCCACCCAAGGGTGTTGAGCATCCAGAACATCGCCAGGTAGAAGGAATCCCAACCTGAGATATCGCAAGTACCGCCCCGACCAGGACCGTCGCAAGGGAAAGCATAGCCGAAGTCTTTTTTGTCCGGCATTAGCTTCGAACCTCTGGCATCCAAGGCACCTTTGACCAAGATCAAAGTAGTCGTGTGGAGACCCAGAGCAATGGCGTGGTGAACCAAAAAGTCACCAGGACCGATGGTCAAGAATGGAGACAGAGCACCGCCGCCGCCGTTAACAGCTTCTAACCAACCCGGCAACCAAACGTCACCGTGGTTAGGGTAAGCCGTAAAGGCAACACTGTCTGCATTAGACAGTAGCGTGTTAAATCCATAGAGCAGCTTGCCATGGGCAGCCTGAATCCACTGAGCAAACACAGGCTCCACTAGAATCTGCTTCTCAGGGGTACCAAAGGCAACAACCACGTCATTATGGCAGTAGATACCTAGAGTATGGAAACCGAGAAGAAGGGAAACCCAGCTCAAGTGGGAGATGATGGCCTCTTTATGTTCAAGAGCGCGAGCTAAGACATTGTCTTTGTTCGCTTCCGGATCATAATCACGGACGAAGAAAATCGCGCCGTGGGCAAAGGCACCCACCATCAAAAAGCCAGCAATGTACTCATGGTGCGTAAATAACGCAGCCTGAGTCGTATAGTCCTTGCTAATAAATGCATAGGACGGCAACGCATACATGTGCTGAGCCACAACGGAGGTGATCACTCCTAGACAGGCTAGGTGCCAACCGAGTTGGAAGTGCAGAGACTCATTGTAGGTATCGTAAATGCCTTTGTGAGCATTGCCGAGCAATCCCTTGGGAGGATTATGAGTCTCAAGGATATCCTTCATGCTGTGGCCGATGCCAAACTGGGTCTTGTACATATGACCAGCAATGATGAACAAGACTGCGATCGCCAAATGGTGATGCGCAATATCCGTTAACCAAAGCGACTCAGTTTGAGGATGGAAACCACCCAAGAAGGTCAAAATCGCCGTTCCTGCACCTTCACTGGTGCCAAAAATTTGGCCCGCAGTATCTGGATTCTGGGCATATACTCCCCATTTTCCAGTGAAGAAAGGCGCTAAGCCCGCAGGGTGAGGCATTGTGGTTAAGAAGTTATCCCAACCGACATGCTGGCCCCGCGCTTCAGGAATTGCAACGTGAATTAAGTGACCCGTCCAAGCCAATGAGCTAACACCGAACAAACCTGCTAGGTGGTGGTTCATCTGTGATTCAGCATTTCTGAACCAAGATAGGCTGGGGCGATACTTAGGCTGTAAGTGGAGCCAACCTGCAAATAGATAGAAGCAGGAAAGCAGCATCAAGAAGATGCAGCCCATGTATAGGTCTGCATTGGTCCGCATACCGATGGTGTACCACCAGTGGTAGACACCTGAGTATGCAACATCGACAGGTCCAGAAGCACCAGCCTGCGTAAACGCATCAACGGCAGGTTGACCAAAGTGAGGGTCCCAAATCGCGTGGGCGATGGGACGTACATTCAGCGGATCTTGGATCCACTGTTCAAAGTTGCCTTGCCAAGCGACATGAAAGATCGTGCCGGAGGCCCACAGAAAGATAATGGCGAGATGACCAAAGTGAGTTGCGAAAATCTTCTGATAAAGATTTTCCTCGGTCATCCCATCATGACTTTCAAAGTCGTGGGCGGTGGCAATCCCGTACCAGATCCGACGTGTAGTCGGATCTTGAGCGAGATCTTGGCTAAATTTAGGAAATTTAGTTGCCATAACTGTTTAGAGTCCTTCTCGCTCCTATCCTACTGCAATCATTCGAGCCAGGAAGAATGCCCAGGTTGTGGCAATTCCTCCAACGAGATAGTGGGTGACCCCGACCGCTCGACCTTGAATAATACTCAAAGCGCGAGGCTGAATGGCGGGAGCAACCTTGAGCTTGTTATGAGCCCAAACGATTGATTCAATCAGCTCTTGCCAATAGCCACGGCCACTGAACAAGAACATCAGACTGAAGGCCCACAGGAAGTGAGCAGCCAGGAACATCAGACCATAGGCAGACAGAGCAGTCCCGTAGGAGTTGATGACCTGAGGCGTTTGCGCCCACAAGAAATCTCTCAGCCAACCGTTGATGCAAATTGCACTCTGGGCAAAGTTCCCGCCAGTAATATGCGAGACCGAGCCACTGTCTGAGACGGTTCCCCAAACATCGGACTGCATCTTCCAACTAAAGTGGAAAATCGCAACCGAGATGGAGTTATACATCCAGAACAGACCTAGGAATACGTGATCCCAGGCAGAAACCTGACAGGTGCCGCCCCGACCGGGACCATCACAAGGGAACCTAAAGCCGAGGCTACCCTTGTCAGGAATCAGGCGAGAGCTGCGGGCATAGAGAACACCCTTCAGCAGAATCAGCACAGTGACGTGAATGGTGAAGGCATGGATATGGTGAACCATGAAATCTGCAGTTCCTAAAGGAATTGCGCTCATGGCAACCTTACCGCCAACGGCAACAGTGTCACCGCCCCAAACAACGCTGGTCGCAGCCTCAGCCAATGGTGCACGAGCAGAACCTGCTGCACCTGCATTAATGGACTGAACCCACTGAGCGAACACAGGTTGAATCTGAATCGCAGTGTCAGAAAACATATCCTGGGGACGACCCAAGGCTCTCATGGTGTCGTTGTGAATGTAGAGACCAAAGCTGTGAAAGCCCAGCCAGATACAAACCCAATTGAGATGAGAGATAATGGCATCCCGATGTCTGAGCACGCGATCGAGCAGGTTGTTTTGATTAGCAGCCGGATCGTAATCACGAACCATGAAGATACCCGCGTGGGCACCCGCGCCACAGATAATCAATCCACCAATCCACATGTGGTGCGTGTAGATGGATAGCTGTGTTGCGTAATCTGTCGCCAAATAAGGGTAGGGCGGCATAGAGTACATATGCTGAGCCACAACAATGCTGAG
>JBAUJD010000875.1:0-2839 GCA_049683515.1 Thermosynechococcaceae cyanobacterium
ACCGTCAAAGACCTTGAGTTTGCCTGGTTCATCGGGATTGAATAACCAATCTTTGCCGGTGGCTTCTCTCGCTTCCGCCAACTTGCCGTGGACGGTGGTTCGCGATGCTTCTTCCCCATGCATTTCATCAAAGGGAATCATCTTGAATCGCGTATCAAGGTGCTCTCCGGCCCAACCGAGCAAGCACTCAAACACTTGGCCCACGTTCATTCGGGACGGTACGCCAAGGGGATTGAGAACAATGTCAATGGGGGTGCCGTCTTCGACGTAGGGCATGTCTTCGCAGGGCAAAATTCGGGAAATAATGCCTTTGTTGCCGTGGCGACCGGCCATTTTATCGCCGACCTGAATCTTACGTTTCTGAGCCACGTAAACCCGCACCACCATGTTGGCTCCGGGCGGCAGTTCATCGCCCTGCTCGCGGGTAAAGACGCGCACGTCTACGACCCGTCCTTTTTCGCCGTTCGGCACCCGCAAAGAGTTGTCACGAACGTCTCTGGCTTTTTCACCAAAGATGGCACGCAGCAGCTTTTCTTCGGGGGGCTGATCAGATTCACCCTTGGGGGTCACTTTACCCACCAGAATGTCTCCCGCTTCGACCCAGGCTCCGGTGCGGATAATGCCGTTTTCATCCAGTTGACGCAGCGAATCTTCGCCGACGTTCGGGATCTCACGGGTGATTTCTTCGGGGCCAAGCTTGGTCTGACGGGCCTCAATTTCAAATTTTTCAATGTGAATCGAGGTATAAACGTCTTCTCGAACCAAGCGCTCACTAATTAGGATGGCATCTTCATAGTTGTAGCCTTCCCAGGGCATGTAGGCGACGGTGACGTTTTGGCCGAGCGCCAGCTCACCGCCTTCGGTGGCGGAACCGTCTGCAATCACCTGACCCACCTGAACGCGATCGCCGACAAACACAATCGGACGCTGGTTCAAACAGGTATCTTGGTTGGACCGCTGGTACTTATGCAGCTCGTAGGACGTTTCTTCGCCTTGGTCATCTCGAATCTTGATCATCGTGGCCGAGACGTAGGTGACTTCCCCGTCAGCACGGCTGATGCTCACCATGCCAGAGTCGCGAGCGGCTTGCGCTTCAAGCCCTGTGCCCACTAACGGACGCTCAGGACGCAGGAGAGGGACAGCCTGACGCTGCATGTTCGACCCCATCAGGGCGCGGTTAGCGTCGTCATGCTCTAGGAACGGAATCAAGGAGGTGGCAACGGAGATGATCTGTACCGGAGAAACCGCAACGTAATCCACTTCAGTGGGAGAGGTTTCGGTAAAATCCTGTCGATACCGAACCGGCACAATCTCACCCAGAATGTATCCCTCTTCATTCATGGGGATGTCGCCGGGAGCCACCTGCAGATCGTCTTCTTCGTCTGCCGTCATATACTGAGGCATCTTTTCTTTGACGACCCGCCCGTTATCGACTTCATAAAACGGCGTTTCAATGAAGCCGTAGGGGTTGACCCGTGCGTGGGTCGCCAGAGAACCGATCAGACCGGCGTTGGGTCCTTCTGGCGTTTCAATGGGACAAATGCGCCCATAGTGGCTGGGGTGAATGTCTCGCACCGCAAAGCCAGCTCGTTCACGGGTTAAGCCACCAGGGCCGAGAGCACTTAAGCGCCGCTTGTGGGTCAGCTCCGCCAGTGGATTGGTTTGGTCCATGAACTGAGACAATTGGCTGGAGCCGAAGAACTCTTTAATCGCGGCCACTAGGGGCTTGGGATTGACTAAAGAGGCAGGCGTCAGCGACTCAATATCAGAAACGGTCATCCGCTCTTTAATGATTCGCTCTAAGCGATTAAGGCCCACTCGAACCTGATTTTGTAGCAGCTCCCCGACCGAGCGAACACGACGGTTACCGAGGTGATCAATGTCGTCTACGTTGCCGATATCAAACTCTAGGTTGATCAGATAATCAATGGCACCCAGAATATCTTCAGGCGTCAGTACCCGAGTGGCTTCGGGCGTGTTGAGCCGCAGCTTTTTATTGAGTTTATAGCGACCCACTCGACCGAGATCATACCGCTTGGGATCAAAGAAGCGAGAGTCGAGAAGCTGCTGACCACCAGATACCGTGGGTGGCTCACCGGGGCGAAGCTTTCGATATAGCTCTAGGAGGGCTTCTTCTTCACCAAATTGACCTTCTTTATCGATCGTCTTTTGGTAATACTCAGGGTGACGGAGGCGATCAAAAATCTCGCCGTCACTGAGTCCGAGCGCCTTGAGTAAGACCTGGGCCGAAAGCTTCCGGGTTTTATCAATGCGAACCCAAACCAGATCGTTCTTGTCGGTCTCAAACTTAAGCCATGCACCTCGGTTCGGGATTAAGCTGGCATTATAGGTGCGGCGACCGTTTTTATCAGTTTCAGACTTGTAATAAACACCAGGGCTTCTCACAATCTGGTTAACGATCACTCGTTCGGCACCATTGATAATGAAGGTTCCCCGATCCGTCATCAGGGGCAAATCGCCAATAAAGACCTCTTGCTCTTTAATCTCGCCGGTCTCTTTGTTAATGAGACGAGTGGGTACGTACATTTGAACGCCGTAGGTGCTATCGCGACGCTTGGCCTCATCCACCATGTATTTGGGGCGTTTGAGGCGATAGTTCTTGGCTAAGAAATGCAGCTCAATTTTTCCGGTATAGTCAGTAATCGGAGAGAAGCTATCTAGCTCTTCAATCAGACCTTCTCTTAAGAAGGAGCGGAAGCTCTCCCGCTGAATTTCAACGAGATCAGGTAGTGCGAAGGCGGGTCGAATGGTGTTTAAGTTAGTCATGCGTCTCCTCTAACGGTCGCGCCCGGTAGACATGCGATCTACAATTCTAGGC
>JBAUJD010000876.1:0-1992 GCA_049683515.1 Thermosynechococcaceae cyanobacterium
CGTTGCGGCTTACATCCGCAGCGATACCGGCACCGGCAATGGTCCCTGCGCCGTGCCGGATTGAGAATCATTGGCGAGGCCGTAGCTGCCGCCGGGACCAGAGGGGGGTTGGGTGGTTTGCCAAAAGAAGGTAATGCTTTCGCCAGTATCCCAGCCTGAGTTTTCGCCCAGCCGCCAGACAAGACTACCGTCATCGAGCCGTTCGGTATCAATTTCAGCGTTGGCGGCGGTTGCTTCTGAGAAGCGATAGCCTGCAATGCCATTAAAGCCTGCTGCAGGGAAGTTGAGCCGAAATTCACGCACGTTTGTAAGGGGCAAGATGGTCCCTGGCGAAGGGAAGGGGGCATCGTTGGGCAGGTCAACGCCGGGGGTGACTCGATGCTGATAGGTATAAATGGTTCCGGCGGGGTTAGTTGGAGGCGTGCAGGCGGCAAATCCGGCAGGGCAGGAGACGCTGCTGATTAAATCGCCGATACCCTCGCCGGAACCATTGGTTAAGGTGGTCTCGACGGTAGGGCCGACGGGGCCAACAATCATTTCTCCGAGGGTGAGGCTATCGAGGTCGGTGCTGTCGATGATGCTAACGGCGGCGGCGGGGAAGCTGCTGAATAAGGTGGCTGCGATCGCAACACCAGAAAAAATCTGAAGACGCATGGCACTCTCTAAGGGTTTGCTGTCATTATCCACGACAGAGCGCAGTAGCCAAGGCGATTCTCTGAGATCAAGATGGAACGATAGCAGTATCGCCATCGTCTAGGGGATGGGGCGATCTTGACGCAATATTTCAAGTTAAGACCACTGGGCCAAAATAATTCTGCACTTTCACCATTGGGAATGGGGCATACCAGTAGGGTGGAACGGTATCGCTAATTTAAATTCATGATTGGTCAACTTTTGTCAGGACGCTATAAACTCCTTCGTCCCTTGGGGGCTGGAGGCATGGGGCAAACCTATGTTGCTGAAGATACGCAGCGGCCCGGGAACCCGGTTTGTGTAGTAAAGCAACTTAAGCCGCCCACGAATGACCCAAGTTTTCTTGCGATCGCAAAGCGTCTATTCAATAAAGAAGCCGAAACCCTAGAACAGCTTGGTCACCACAGTCAGATCCCGCAGTTGCTGGCCTATTTTGAGCATGACCAAGAGTTTTTCCTGGTTCAAGATTTCATCGAAGGTCACCCCCTCAGTCAAGAGCTGGGTCAGCGTTGGCCTGAAGATCAGGTGATCGGGCTTTTAGACGAAGCCTTGAGCATTCTCGACTTTGTCCATAGCCAAAACGTGATTCACCGCGATATTAAACCCGACAACATTATGCGTCGGTTAAAAGACGACAAACTCGTTCTCATTGACTTCGGCGCGGTCAAACAGGTCCGATCTCAGAACACCGTTCTGGCAAGCCAAGTCAGTCAAAGCGTTGCCATCGGTACTCCGGGCTATATGCCTAGCGAACAGGTTAGTGGTCACCCCCGTCCCAGTAGCGATCTCTATGCCCTCGGCAAAATCGGCATTCAAGCCCTCACAGGACTTTTGCCCACGCAGCTTTTAGAAGATGCCGATGGCGAAGTGGTCTGGCGCGAACAGGCTCAGGTGAGCGAAGGTCTAGCGGCCTTCTTGACCAAAATGGTGCGCCATTACTTTAAGATGCGCTATCAAACCGCAGGGGAAGCACTTCAGGCGTTGCGACAACTCCATACCGTCGGCCCCACAGAAGTTGTGGCTTCGCCAGTTTATGCTGCGGCGACCCCTCCCGTTCCGCCGCTGGTGGATCAGCAACTGCAGCCAACCCAAGTACCGACCTCTGGTTCGCACGACTATACGGTGCCTGTGGCATCTGCTCAACAGGAGCAGCCCCGCTTGGCTGTTCCTCTCTTTATTGGTGCAGGACTGTTAGCTGCAGGTCTAATTGCCGGTGCCGTGGCGCTGCAGTCAAATTTAAGTGCCCCACCCTCAACAGAAGCAAGCTCTACCTCTAATTCGGACGCCGCCCTTTTAGCT
>JBAUJD010000877.1:0-5877 GCA_049683515.1 Thermosynechococcaceae cyanobacterium
GTCAGATGGCGGTAGTCTTTGATAATCTGCCCGATGGGGTGACGCTAGAAAATGCGTCTGGCTCTGAGGTCGATGGTGACCCCTATGTGAATTTTAGGGGGGCGATTCGTCCGGGTGGGTTAGCGGCTAGGGCGATCTCGGATGCGGTGCAGGTGGTGTTTAGCAATCCGGGGTTATTGCAGCTCGATCTGGAGACGGTGGTGTTGGCGGGGGGTGCTAATCAAGCGCCGATCTTTGAAGCGCCGATTGTGTTGCCGAATTTGATGCCGGGGGCGGTGTTGAAGCTGCCGTTGAATGCGGTGGACCCGGATGGGGATGTGGTGACCTATACACTGCGGACGGATGGCGATTTGCCGACGGGGCAGTTGCGCGGTAATGGGGTATTAGAGTTCAGGCCCAGGCCAGACCAGGTGGGTGAGTATACGTTTACGGTGGTGGCGACGGATGGGGCGCTGGAGGCGACTCAGGAGGTGACGCTTAAGGTGGTGGCGGACCCGGTGACGACGACGCGCATTTCTGGGGTGATTGAGAATGTGGCTCAAGAGGCGCTCGTTGGGGTTGTCATTGAGATTGGTGGGGTGCAGACGGTCACTGATGCCAATGGGGGTTTCACGCTGGAGTTCATTGGCGATCTGCCGAGCGATACGTTGCGGGTGCATGGGGAGGGGATCTTAGGCGATGATGTGTATCCGTTTATTGCGGAGAAGCTGCCGCTGGTGTTGGGTCATGCGGTGTTTGGTGGGGTCAATAATGTCATTGACCGACCCATCTATCTGCCGGTGTTGGATGTGGCTAGTGGGCAGACGATTGATCCGACTCAGGATGTGATGGTGACGACGCCTAATATTCCAGGGGCGGCGGTTACAGTCAAGGCGGGAAGCCTGATGAACCAGCAGGGGAGTTCGTTCACTGGGGTATTGAGCATTACAAAGGTACCGACGGAGTTGACGCCTGCGGCGTTACCCCCAGGCATGAACCCAGAATTGGTGGTGACGATTCAGCCTGGGGATATGGTTTTCACTACGCCTGCGGCTTTATCGTTGCCCAATGAATCAGGTTTTGCACCGGGCACCTTGATGGATCTTTGGTCTATCAATCCAACGACGGGAGATTTTGACAAGGTTGGGGTGGGACAAGTCAGTGCCGATGGCTCGGTCATTGAAACGATTGAGGGGGGAATCCGAAATAGTAGCTGGCACTTTTTTGGTCCTGTCACCAGAGCGTTGAATTCCTCTACGGAGGACAATGGCTGCAAGAACTGTAAAGCAACAAAAGGTTTAAGTTCAGAAGTCGAGTTGAACACGGGTGCCGTTATTGAAACCCATGAATTAGTGAGTTACACCTCTCTGGGTGCAAGACGCGGTTTAACTTTGACCTATGACTCACTACGAGCAGACTCTCGACCCATTATCGATTTTGGTTTTGACACTGTTGACACCAATGCCATTGCGCCTGGTTTTGCAGATCGCCTGCGCTTAAAAGCTGAACTAGCCATCAGTAGAGGGGTATTTCAGTTTGAAGTGCCTGGTTATGCAGGCGGGCAGTATGGTCTTGATGGGGGGGAGCATTTTTGGTCTATTCCCACTGGGGTCGGGCCGGTCAGGGCTGCACTACAAGCTGATATTCAGGAATTAGGGACGGGACGATATGATTACTCCCTCTCTAGCGGTATCTTCTTGTTTGTTCGAGACCAGTTTGTCGGCACCGCCTCTACAAATACGGGGGAATTCATCCATGTCAATACCCGTGATAGTGGCTTTGGCAGTGGCTGGGGCATTTCGGGTCTCACAGAAATTGTTGAGAATCCCGATGGCTCTATTTTGCTGGTGGATGGTGATGGCAGTGAGCTGATTTTTGAGGTGCCTACACAAGTGGGTGGGGCTTACACTTCACCGCCTGGGGAGTTCTCTAGCCTGACTCGCTTAGCGGATGGTCGATTTCAGCGCACGTTCAAAGACCAAACGGTTGAGCTGTATGACGAGAATAATTTACTGAGTTTGGTGCGGGACACCAATGGAAATGAAACCCAGTATCAATACAATGCCGATCTGCAGATTAGCGAGATGATTGATCCGGTTGGACTGGTCACGGAGTTTCGATATGTCGATGGTCGTGTCAGCCAAATTATTGATCCCACTGGACGGGTGACCCAGTTGGTTCATGATGAGGCGGGGAATCTTACCCATGTTATCGACCCCGATGAGTCGGTGAGAAACTGGGAGTACGATGCTGAGCACCACATGACGGCGGAGGTGGATCAGCGGGGGAATCGGGAACAGGCGTTCTATGATTTTGCAGGTCGAGCAACGGGGGCTATTGGTAAGGATGGATCCGTTATTCAGGTTGCTCCTACGCAAGTCCAAGGGTTATCGAGGCCGGAGGAAACGAGCAATCCACTCAGTTCGCCTTTGGTTTCTTCTACAGATGAGTCAGATGCAATTTATGTTGATGGCAATGGAAATGTCTCTAAAACCCAGCTCGATCTTGCTGGACAGACTGTTACGTCCCGCGATGGTTCAGGGAATGGTGGCTCTGTCTTGCGGAATGAGCAGAACTTAGTCACAAACTCTAAGGATTCGAGAGGATATAACGACTTCTATACCTACGATGATCAGGGGAATATTTTAACTGTCCGCGAAGAGCTTTCCACCTTGACAGGAGGCGTAAACAGCCGAGGTTCTTTTCTTGAATTTGATGGAATTAATGACTATGTAACTGGTGAGCTTTTATCTACAGTCCAAGATGACTTCACAATTGCATTCTGGGTAAATCCAACAGCCGAGCGGAATCTAACCGCAGAGAATAATATTGGTATAGCTGGGATTGGTGGGCAGCGTTATGCGATCGCACCGATCCAAGGAGAAGTGGCGGTAGGAAGTGGTTATGCAGGAGTGGGGGTTTCTGTCGGAACAAATGGCCTCAGCGTTTTTGAGCATTCAGGGTTCTATCTACCCTCTCCACTAGTATATGAAGGGGACTTATCTGGGTGGACTCATATTGCCATTGTTTACGACGATAAAACCCCAAGCCTCTTCATAAATGGGGAGTTTGTTAAAACAGGTCTCAAAAGTAATTACAAGGTACTGCCAGGTACTGCCCTTGGGGATATAGCTGGCTATGGTCCCTTTGAGGGACAATTAGATGACTTCCGAATTTGGAAGACGGCAAGAAGTGAGACTGAAGTTCAACTTGATGCAAGTCGTATACCATTGACTTTTGAACCGGATCTTGTTGGGGCTTGGGACTTTAATGAAGGTGGGGGAGAGACAATAGTTGATCTCACTTTCAACAATCGTAATGGAAGCCTCGTTAATGGAGTGAGCTGGGAAAATGATAATTCTCAATTCTTCCCTGAAGCTTCTGGTCAGGCAGCATCTTCACTGTACTTTGATGGAAGTAATGATTATGTAAAGCTTGAAGATAGAAGCATAATCGCGAATTTTCCAAACTCAACTTTTGAAGGATGGATCAGGTCTGAGAATCAGGATGGTACTCGGGTAATTTATAGTGAAGATAGTCCAGGAGGTACTATTTATCAAATAAATCAAACTGGAAATACAGTAGGATTTAGTATTTGGCGCAGTGATGTTAGTGAAAATTGGAAATCAATCTATGCGGATCTAACTCAAAATTCTGTTGCTGAGAATGAGTGGTTCCATGTTGCTGCAGTGTTGGATGAATCTAGCGGCATGCAACTATACATCAATGGCGAGTTAGCTAGCTCTTATAGTCAAGATACTCGTGCATCAAATGCTTCTATAACATCAGCAAATTTAGGATATGCCACAAACTCCGGCGGTAGTGCCTATTTTCAGGGGCAGATTGATGAAATTCGTACCTGGGATAAAGCCTTAAAGATAGGAGACATTCAAGCCAGTTTTCGTCGTCTCTTGTTAAAAAATGATGAAAACTTAGTTGGTTACTGGCGGCTCGATGAAGGTAGTGAAGCAAACGTTTCTGACTTAACAGGAAGAAACAGTAATGGTATTCTGTTCAACGGCACGAGATGGTCATCCGATAGTGCTCTATTGCAGGGTTACGAGAGTAATCTAGGTGTAAAGTCTGGCATTCGAGAGTTTACCTACAACCAGACCTTTAACCAACTAACTAGTGCTACCGATGAGTTGGGACGCCAGACCCTAAACGAAATTGATGCCACGACTGGCAATATTCTCTCCACCACTCAAGTCGTTGGTGAGATCGGTGGTGACGATGACTTGATCACTCGCTATCTCTATACCGCTCAGGGTCTGGTTGATTCAATGACCGATCCACTCGGTCGGGTCACTAATTATGACTACGATAGTCAAGGACGGCTGGTGCAAATCACCTCTGCTCAGGGTACTGCAGATGAAGCCCTTGTACAGTTTGAATACGATGCAGCAGGAAATCAAAGCGCTGTCATTGATGAAAACGGTAACCGGACAAAATTTGAATACGACGTTCTCAATCGTCTAATCAGAGTCACTGAAGCAGATCCTGATGGGGCTGGCCCTCTAGATGCTCCGATGACTCGCTACACCTATGACCGCAGGGGCAATCAGCTCACAGCCACAGATGCTCGTGAACACACCACTCAATTTGAGTACGATGCCAAAGATCGGGTCATAGTGACTACTGATGCACTCAACGGTCGGATGACCTATGAGTACGATGCTGCAGGCAATATTGTTGAGACCAATGATGAACTCGGCCAGACCACGCTTTATGCTTATGACAGCCGTAACCGCCGCACCCAAATCATTGATCCTGACGGAAACATCACCCGCTTCCGGTTCGATGCAGATAATAATCTGATTGCCGTCGTTGACGCTTTAGGGAATCCCACCAGCTATGCGTATGACGCACGGGACAGATTAATCGCTCAAACCAATGCTCTCGGTGGAGCGCGGACGTATAACTACGATGTGGCTAACAACTTAGTCGCCAGCAGTGACGAGAACGGTCATACCTCTCAGTTTGCCTACGATGACTTAGATCGTTTACTGACCACAACCGATGCTCTGGGGGGCGTTTCAACACTGACCTATGACAAGGCTGGCAATGTCACCGCATCGACCGATGAGTTGGGTCGCATTACCACCTTCGGGTATGACAATCGCGATCGCTTAATCTCAGAAACCGATTCACTAGGCGAGGTAATGACCTATGCCTACGACGATGCGAGTAATCTGATTTCGACTACTGATGAAATTGGCAGAACGACCACCTATGGCTATGACGCGCTCAATCGCAGAATCAGCACTACAGATCCGTTAGGTCATGTCACCACCTACACCTTTGATGGCGTTGACAATCTTGTTGCCTACCAAGATGAGCTGGGCCGCACCACGGCCTATACCTATGACGCATTAGATCGGCAGGTCAGGGTCACCAATCCGCTGGGAGATACGTTCACCACAGTTTTTGATGCTGCCGATAATGTCATTGCCATCAGCGATGAGCTGGGACGGACTTCAACGTTCGCCTACGACAAGCGAGATCTGCGAACCTCAGTCACTGATCCCCTCGGACACACCACCACCACAGCCTACGACGGGGTAGGTAATGTCACGGCGGTCATTGATCCCCTTGGCCATCAAACCACCTATGGGTATGACGCCCTCTATCGCCGCACCAGCACCACCGATGCCATTGGAGAGCGCACGAACTTTAGCTTTGATGCAGAAGGGAATTTGCTGCGGATTACTGATCCTGAAAATAACACCACCACCTATGCCTACGATGCTTTAGACCGAATGGTCTCGAATACGAACGAGCTAGGGTTCACCCGCCGCTACCAATATGATGCGGTGGATAACCAGATTGGGATGGTGGACCGTAATGGGCGCGTGATGTCGTATGTCTATGATGGATTAGATCGTCGCACTCAAGAGA
>JBAUJD010000878.1:0-3587 GCA_049683515.1 Thermosynechococcaceae cyanobacterium
TTCAAAGTCCCCCACAAGTGGGGGATTTAGGGGGCCATCAGTGGCCTATGTGACCAACTATATATCTCGCCCACGGTGTCACTCTTGGAGACAGGTGAGCAAAAACAGTGCTGAACTGGACTTTTAAAACAACATTTAACGGCACCGAGCATTAATAAGCACCATTGGCAAATAAGACAATCCGAATCGTTTCGACCAGAATCTCAAAGTCTAGATTCAATGTCCAATTGTCAATGTAGTAAAGATCGAGGCGGGCGGCTTGGTCAAAGTCGTCGAGGTGCGATCGCCCTGAAATTTGCCACAGCCCCGTAATGCCGGGGACCACCTGATGGCGAATATGGTGCCAAGAGTTAAAGCGCTCGACATCACGAATGGGTAACGGTCTGGGACCAACGAGGCTCATTTGTCCCACTAAGACGTTAATAAGCTGGGGCAGTTCGTCTATGCTGGTGCGGCGCAAAAAGCTACCCATTTTGGTGCGGCGGGGGTCATCTTTGATTTTAAAGAGAATGCCGTCCTGAGATTCGTTTTGGGCCTCTAGATTCGCCTGAAGCATCGCGGCATTGGTCACCATAGTCCGAAACTTCCACATTTGAAAGACTTTGCCGTGGAGGCCGATGCGCTCTTGTCGGTAAAAGACAGCGCCGGGAGAGGTGGTTTTAATGGCGATCGCAACCCCAATAAAGAAGGGGGCCAACACCAACAATCCTAGGGCGGCGGCGATCACATCAATGAATCGTTTCGTCCGATAATCTAGCCCCAGCAGCATCGGCGGTGCCGATCTGAGGGTGGGCATCCCGGCAAAAATTTCAGGAATGCCGCGCCGGTGGAGCACTTCGACGCTGGAGGGAATCAAGCGCAGGGTAATGCCTAGGCGGCGGAGCTGCCAATAAAGGGTCGAGGCGAGTTCTGTGGGCGGGAGTTCGGCGACAATGACTTCTTGGGCTTTAGATCGCAAAATGGCGTTCAGGGTTACATTGGCGCTGACGGTGGAGGCGAGGGCTGCACCAACGATATGGTAGTGTGATCGCTGCTCTAACAGTTTAGATAAACGCGGCAGGCGCTCGGCGGGGGCAATGAGGAAGAGGTTAACAGTCGGCTGCCGTTGTTCGAGGAGCTGAAGCAGTAGGGTAGCAAGGAGCCGAAAGCCAATCATAAAGACCACGCTGAGGGACCAGGCGCTGAAAAACAGAGAGCGCGGGGCATCGAGTTTGGGGTCGTAGAAATAGCTGGCGACCAGAGAAAACAAATAGGTAAGGCTGACCAATTGGGCCGAGCGCACGTAGTCTTTCCAGGCGGTGGCACGATCGTACAGACCGCCACTGGTAAAAATGACGAGGGTGATTCCCGAAAAAACCCAAAAGAGGCTGGGTAAACCCAGCCAGCTCCACCAGACAAATTGAGGCGGGAGGGGGGCATAGAACCGATTGAGCTGGGCGGCAATTTTCCAGGCGCAGCCGAGGGCGGCTAGATCAGCAGCGATGAGAATACCGACGGTCAGCCAAAGCTGCAGACCTTTACGCCTGAAGTGGATGGCGCGACTGGCTCGAAGATCTTCGCGAAGGGGCTGATTGTCAGAGGGTCGATTCACGGTGGTGGTATGACAAGAGCGATCGCTATGTTTATACTACCGAACTCAAACTCGGAACCCGTGGCGCATAACGAAAGACACTAACCCACCTAATATAGATTGAATACGGTCAGATCAACCTATGCCTAAAGAATAAAACTCGACGGAGTGAATACAGGATTGCCATTGCTCTGAGTGCCTGCTGTGGGGCATTTTTTCGTTCCGGTTGGATCGGTATGGATCGAAAGTGGGGTCCATTTAGGTAAGAAGTGCTTACGAGTATACCGAAGCATACTCTGAGCATGAAACCAGGAATAGCGACTCAACAGTTTTTTATCACTAACAGCAATATGGTGATGCATAATTTGAGCCGTGGGGACATAGCAAACTTGCCATCCGTTATTGTGCATTCGTCGTGCCCAATCGATATCTTCGACATATAAGAAATAGCCGTCATCCAAGGGGCCAACTGACTCTAGGATCTCTCGGCGGATAAACATACAGGCACCCAAGAGCCAATCGACAGCCTGAGTTTTGGAATGGTCCAAGTCCTGCATGAGATGGCGCTGGTTCAATGTAGATTGGCGTAAAAATCGGCGCAAGGGCGTGCGTCGTGCCAAGGTGGAGCCAGGGGTCGGGAATCGACGGGGGGAAGGTTGAATAGTGCCGTCAGGAAATAATAGCTGTGCGCCGCACATCCCTACTTGCGGGTGCCTATCCATGAACTGGATTAACGTCTTTAGGGCACCGGGCTTCACTTCTGTATCGGGGTTGAGCAGTAGTAGGTATCGGCCTTTGGCAAGAGACATGCCGTAGTTGTTATTGGCTGAGAAACCTTTGCGAGACGTATTGACGTGAAGCTGAGCCGTAGGGTACTGACGGGCGATCTCGGCGCTTTGATCATTAGAGCGATTATCAATCACAATCACTTCTCCACCAAGCTGACTCACTTCAGGGACAAGGGCGTCTAGGCACCGTCCGATATAGGCGGAGTGATTGTGGGTGACGACAATAACGGAGAGAAGTGGTTGAGGCACAGTATTAGATCAAATTTATTGGTGCTAGATTTAGATTCAGACCTGTCCCAAAGAATCGATACCAAAAAAGGATCTATCTTTTTTGCAGGAGGGCTAAATGCTCTAAGGCGGCATAGGCCGATACAATTTACCTATTCTTTTCTGTAAGTTGAGAGCCATAACGCCCCAGGAAAGCCTGAGCCTGCTTCTGGGTCTTCCTGTAGTATTCCCGAATTCTCTGGGGTTGTTGCACGCGTGTAGAAATGTAATGCCATTTTTGGCTTTGTGCCCCCACTTGATTGTGCTGATGCTGTCTATAAAGGACGGTGGACTGGGGGAGATAGGCAATTTTGCCGAAGGCGGCGGCCACCAATCCTAGCCACCAATCGTGCATAAAAGCGGATTCTGGGATGGATAGGGCAAGCTCTCGTAGGGCTTTATTGATGACGACGGTGCAGCCGGTAATGTGGTTGCGAACCAGTAGATGACGTAGACAATTGCGGGTGGGATCGAGGTTTTGCGATCGCCAAAAGGAGGGGCAAGAGACCTCCAGCTCTTTTGTAACAAACCTCAGATCACGATGGACCAGCAGCGGGACTGCCTTTCCGTACTGAGATTCGAGGTGTTTCATCGTGGCCGAGCTGTCTATCAATTTATGGGGCAACCAAACATCATCTTGGTCGGACAAGAACGTATAGTCTGAGGCAGATTGCTCCAGCAGATGATTAAAGTTGCTGAGAACGCCAAGATTTTTGGCTGGTCCTGGATTGATCCATCGCAGACGGTCGGATCCTTGTTACAGATAGGTTTGAATAATTGCAGGGGTGAGATCGCGGCACTCTCATCATCAGAGCGGTTATCAATAACGATTACTTCGCCCCCAAGCTGGATGATTTCTGGCACGAGGGCATCTAGACATCGGCCAAGATAAGAAGCGTGGTTATGGGTTACTGGAATTATCGAAAGTGGGAGGGAATTCATTTAGATGGTTATCTCAAGAC
>JBAUJD010000879.1:0-10347 GCA_049683515.1 Thermosynechococcaceae cyanobacterium
GAACAGTGGGGCGAAATCTTCGACTTGCTGTAGATCTGCAGCTTCAGATAGCTGAGCTTGATGTAACGGCTTGGCTTGTTCAATATAGTACGAGAGTTTTATATCACCGATCTCGATATTGTCGCCACTGCGTAAGCAATGTATGGTGCAGCGTTTATTGTTGACCGTAATACCATTCGTGCTGAGTTTACCAGTGGCATTACCATCTAAGATATGATAGCTGTCCTGTGTACGGTTTTTCCCTGGGACTATTGCTAAACGGGCATGGCACCTTGAAACCAATTTTGAAAACAGCACGATATCATTCTGCTTATCGCGCCCAATCGAATAGCTATCTTGATATAAGAGCATGGTTCTAATTCCATTGCTTTCATAGATATGGAAGAGGTGCTTGAACTGATTTTTCATGGTGTCTTTAGTCGCCTAAGCAATGAAGTCAGCCTGGATCAACGAGTAGTCATCTTCCAGTGTCTTTTGGCCCTGAATACGGGTAATTTCGGTAAATATTTTACTGAGATCTCGGAGCCGCTTCTGGTGATAGAGCTGCATTAGCTGAGTAAATTGTCCAAATTGCCAACGCTGCCCGTCTGCAGTGGTAATTTCGTACACTCCATCGCTAAAGAGGTAAAGGGTACTGTCAGGGGCAATCGTGATGGTCTCTTGCGGGTAGGTTACCTCAGCTAGCATACCCACAGGTAGCCCACCAGAGTGCAACGGCTGGAAGGTTGCCGTGGAGGAAAATAAAAGTGCTGGTGGGTGCCCTGCCGAGGAGTAGCTTAAGGTTCGCTGAGCACGGTTATAAACGCCATACCAAATGGTGAAGTAATCTTCTCCGCTTTCGCTCATTTGAAATGACCGATTTAATCCAGCTAGCACGGTTTGGGGTTGATAGAAGTTAGCTCCCGGCAGTGACTGATTACGAAGTAGATTGAGAACCCCGACGGAAAGGAGCGTAGAGCGGACGCCGTGACCAGAGACGTCAAGCAAAAAGAGGGCTAAATGATCAGAATCAAGCCAATAGTAGTCAAAGGCATCGCCGCCCAATTGGTTAGAGGGAATGAATTGATGTGCGATCGCAACACCCTCCGTCATCGGTTGAGGCAGAAGTGAGCGCATATAAGCTGCAGCCTCCTGCAGTTCAGACTGTAGGAGAAGATGCTGATGGCGGAGTTGCTTTTCAGCCTTGATGCGCATCATGAACTCCCCAATTTGGCTACCGATCAAACCTAGTCGCTTTAACAAGGGTTTATCGATAGGATGATAGGCCCGCTTGAAGAACAGCATTATTCCTAGATGATCATGACCATCTGAAATTGGCATACTCAAGGCCGTCCGTGTCGGTGCCGACCGCATCGGGCAAGAGCTAGTCAGCTCCGGTGTTAGTTGCGTTAGCCAGGTTAACCCGTCCCCGCCCCAAATCTGATCAATAAATCCTGCACCTAGCTCGAAAATCGGCAGTTCATTGATGGATGGGTTGGGTGTCTTTGATTGATCGAAGAGAGCAAGATCCTTAGATGCCTGGTTCAAAGAATGGCACCAGCTCTCTAAACATTGGGGTTTGTCCTGTCCAGAAGTTGGCATCCAAAGCTCTCCGTATTCCCAATCTAAGCTCTGGCAAATTGCCATTAATAGTTTTGGGATAGCCTCACCGAGGCTCACTGATTCTGCTAGAACGTTGGTTACGGCTCGCTCAACACTCAGTCGTTGTTCTTGAGCCTTGTACTCTGTAGCATCAGAGAAAGAACCAACTATGCCCTTCAGAGTACTGTCATTGTCTTTGAGGGAGCAGGCGTACATATCTATCCAGCCGATTCCCTGATCTCGGGTAAGATAGCGAACCTGAAAGTGACAATCCTGATGCGCTCCCAATAATACGAGTTGAAGCTGCTGCTGAGCGATGTCTCGATCATCTGGGTGAATAAATCTCCACAGTGCCTGTCCTAGACATTCCTGTTCACTAAACCCTGTTATGGCGGTCCAGGCTGGGTTGAGCGCCGTTATATTGCCATCAATATTGGTCTGGAAAATGACTTCTTTCAGATTGGCAATGACGGCGTGATAGTGCTGCTCTATAAACAAAGCAATTACTCGATACAGAGGGCGGTCTTCTCTTTCTCAGTGTTCCCGCGTATGCCCCATAGTTCAGCACCGCAACCATAATTGAAAGCTCCATATTTCGATCTGTTCTGATACGGTTAGATGATAAAGATGGTCGGGCCTTCAGGGAAATCAGTATGCCGTTCACTCAAGAGAAGATACAAGATTCAACTCATCGGCTAAGAATGTTGACCCAATTAGATGTTCAGACTGGTTGGGCCTTGAATTCTAGAGACTTAACGCACTCGGAAGCCCTTAACGCTCAACACTGGCCTCACTGGTCTCAAGCAGCGTTAAATGACCGAGAGCATATTGATTGGCCTGCAGGTCAAAACACACTCTGGCTGGGGCAAACGTTCACGATTCCCCAATCTTTAAAGGACTATCCCTTAGCGAACTGCATCCTCCGGTTAGATTTGCGTTGGTGGGCTGAAGTTGCTGAAATCTTTGTTAATGGAGAGCTAGTGCAGTCGGGCGATCTTTACGACTGCTTGGGTCGCATTTTACTCAGCTCACAGGTGACACTAGGAGATCAAATTTCGGTGGCGCTGCGGCTGGTCAGTCCCGGACATGATCCGGGGGCGCTGGTGCGATCGCACTTAATCTACGAACCCCCCAACCTCATTGACCCCAGCATGGTCGCCGACGAACTCGAAGTGTTGCAAAGCTACCTCACCACTTTCAAAAACGAGGATCTGCCAAAACTCTCGGAAGCAACTCAACACATCGACTGGACGTTGCTCAGCGATCCACAAGCCTTCAGCCAGAACCTCAATCAACTGCGTCAAAGACTGGAACCCTGGAGCGCTTGGCTCAAGCAACGACGCATTAACTGGATTGGTCATGCCCACCTCGATATGGCTTGGTTGTGGCCGGTGGCCGAAACCTGGGATGCTGCCGAACGCACCTTTAAGTCTGTGCTGAAGCTCCAAGCCCAATTTCCGGAGCTGATCTATTGCCACTCTTCGCCTGCGCTCTATGCCTGGATGGAAGAGAACCGGCCCGAAATCTTTGCACAGATTAAAGCGCGGGTCGCGGAAGGCCGCTGGGAAGTTGCCGCTGGCCTATGGATTGAACCGGAATTTAATCTGATTAGCGGTGAATCTCTGGTGCGTCAGGTTCTTTACGTTCAGCGCTATACCCAAGAAAAATTCGGAGTGCTCAGCGCAACGGCTTGGCTCCCGGATAGCTTTGGCTTTTGCTGGCAGTTGCCCCAGATTCTCAAGCAGGGCGGCATCGACTATTTTTTAACCCAAAAGCTGCGCTGGAACGATACCACCGAGTTTCCCTACGAGATTTTTAAGTGGAAATCACCCGACGGCACTGAGATCTTTTGCCTGACGCTGCCACCCATTGGCGAGAGTATTACCCCCGTTAAGATGGCTGACTATGCTCAAAAATGGGAGTTTTCCACAGGTGTGGAAAACTGCCTCTGGCTCCCTGGGGTGGGGGATCACGGCGGTGGGCCGACAAAGGATATGCTTGAAGTGGCGCGGCGCTGGCAACAATCAACAGTTTTTCCACAGCTTGAACCCACAACAGCAGAACAGCTCTGTCGGCAGGTTGAAGCGGAAGCCCAAGACGTGCCGATCTGGAATGATGAACTGTATCTAGAATTTCATCGGGGCTGCTACACGAGCCATGCCGATCAAAAGCGCTCTAACCGGCGCTGTGAAAATTTACTAACAGAGGCGGAGCTATTCAGCTCCATTGCCACGCTCCTCGCTGAACGCCCCTACCCGAAAGCCGAACTAGAGCAGGCTTGGAAGCAGGTGCTGTTTAATCAGTTCCATGATATTTTGCCCGGTTCTGCGATTCCTGAAGTGTTTGAAGATGCCAACCGTGATTGGGCGGCGGCGGAGCGGACGGCGACGGATTGTATTGATGGGGCGCTTGTTGCGATCGCATCTCAAATCACCCTCCCCAAACCACCTACCGAAAATGCCGTTCCCATCATTGTCTATAACTCTTTGAACTGGAAACGCTCAGAACTAGCAAGCCTTCAACTCCCGGCGGATGCAAACCACTGGCAGATCAAAGATCTCACGGGTGCCGTTATCCCTAGCCAGCGTCACGGCATAAACACCCTCTTGTTTGCGGTCACCGACATTGCCAGCGTGGGCTATCAGCTCTACTGGCTTTGCCCCAACGATGCTCCACCAGCGGAACGGTCTGCTCCTGACAATTGGGTGCTCGAAAATGCCGTGCTGCGCGTTATTGTTAGTCCTGAGACTGGCGATCTAGAGCAGGTCTACGACAAGCAAAACCAGCGGCAAGTGATCGCTGGCCCCGGCAACCATCTTCAGTTTTTTACTGACCAAGGCCAATATTGGGATGCCTGGAATATTGATCCTAACTACGCCAATCATCAACTGCCCGGAGCCACACTAGAGTCGATTCAATGGGTTAGTAACGGTCCACTACGACAAAGTATTCGTGTGGTACGAACCATTGGTCAATCTCGGTTTTGCCAAGATTATGTGCTGGAGCAAGATGCTCCGTTACTCAAAATCGAGACGACGGTGGACTGGCAAGAGCGGCAGGTACTCGTAAAAGCAGCCTTCCCGCTGACGGTGCGGTCGGAGTTTGCCACCTATGAAATACCCTGTGGTGCCATTGAGCGACCGACGTTGCCGAATCCTAGTCTAAGCGAGGCTGAGCAAGCAAAATGGGAGGTGCCTGCGCTCCATTGGGCTAATTTATCGGATCAAAGCTATGGCGTTAGTTTGCTCAATGATTGTAAGTATGGCTATGACGCGCAGCCTGAACAGCTTCGGCTGACGCTGTTGCGGAGTCCGAATTGGCCGGATGAAGGGTGCGATCGCGGCTCTCACCAATTCACCTATGTGCTGTATCCCCATGCCGGGGACTGGAAAGCGGCCCGGACGGTGCATCGAGGGTATGAGTTGAATAGAGGGTTGCGATCTGTTGTTTTCTCTACAACGAGGTCTCAATCGAATGCTCAGCTTTCGTCTCAAGGGCAGTTTTTGTCTCTAGAGGCAGAGAATCTCATTCTAATGGCGCTCAAATCAGCCGAGAGTGATTCTGAGCAATGGATTTTGCGTTGTTATGAGTGTCATGGTCAATCAGCACGGCTGCAGTTCCAGAACGCGATGCATTTGAGTTTTCAGCGGTCTATCGATTTGCTTGAGCGTCCTCTGTCTGAAGAGAAAAAAATCATTGGGCCTTGGCAAATTTATTCTAGTGTTTTGGCTCCGTAAGCGTTGTTTGGCTCTGGTTGCTTGGTTGCGATCGTAGGGTATGGATGCTGCTGTTTTTTTTAGGCTACGGCGTATACGTAGGTCTATAGGCGACTCATTGAGTTCTGCATTGGCCCCCCCGGCCCCCCAACTTTGGGGGGAGAGTCCGAAAGGTTAGGTTGCTTCCCCCTATTGATACCGCTGGCGCAATATATATGCGGTTACATAAACTACTGATGGCCCCCTAAATCCCCCACTTGTGGGGGACTTTGAACCCTTACTCTTGCTAGATTATGAAGAAGAACATACCGAGTATTGTGTTGGCATTATGAGTGAATCTTTGCCCTAACTTTGTCCCGCCTGCATTGAGTTTTTATCACGCAAGCTCTGTGAGAAGGATAGGGCTTCAAGTCCCCCAGGATGGGGGATTTAGGGGGCGAGTGCAACGTAAATTGCAATGAATACAAAAGACTTTGTGTATCGAAATATATATGTCGCCAGCAGTATCAATTCTGAGGGGAGAGTCCGAAAGGTTGGGCTGCTTTCCCCCCAGGATTGGGGGGCTAGGGGGGCCAGTGAAACACTTTCAGATGTTCTCTAACACTTGTGTGTACACGGTAGTTCACTTGAGAAGGCGAAACTTCTTTGACTTTAGCAATGGCTTATTCGGTTAGAGCAATAACGTCCCTCTCATACTTGCGCCATCACGGTATTGAGCAGAGTCTGCTTTTGTTTGCTGGAACCATCTATTTTTTCTTCCAGCACGTCACATAAAGACATTAGCCTATTAACCTTAGTGACAATTCGCTGCTGCTCAGGTAGTGGTGGAAGTAAGAGATTTATTCCTCGAATTTTGCTGACGCTGAGATTATAGAGTCCGCTCGTTGTAACAGCTAATCTCTTCATCTCATGCATTCCAATTGGAGAGTTCAGCAGCATCAAAATATAGTCACTTATCTTTTGGTGAAGGGGACGACACTTAATAAGGTGATTTTGGTGAACACATTTCTCTATTTCACCTTTCCAAATAGCACAACGGCCAACCTCTTCCGCGCTACCATTTCCCTCTACAACCATAATGTCTCCGGTCTGAAGCGCCCATTTTTCTAGCTCTCCCTCAATGAGTTCAAATCTCTTCACCTCGTGAAGTTCCAACCTCCCCCGCTGAACATTGGCAACACCTATATAAGGATGATGATTCATTACGGGTGTCCGTTTTGGCGTTTTTTGGATGCCCCCAGACACTAGGAACAACTCGTCAAGACAAGTATGTATCCAACCTTCAGGTATTTGGCTACCGATTTCACTAGATACTTGCTTTTGTACAGGCTTCTGCTTCTTGCTCTTCTTCTCCTTCACCAACCTCTGTTTCTCAAGTGCGATCGCATCTAGCAATTCACTCGCCGGTGGGTCATTAGGGTCTTGGGGCACGAGTTTACCCATCACCGCAAGCTGAAGGATGGCTTTGCGGAGTTCGGCGACGTTTTCTTTAACCGAGTAGAGTTCGCTGAAATTTTGGGTGATGAAGGTCCAGGCATCGTCAAAGGGTTGGCCCTCTGGTGCGTTTAGTAGACGGTTGAGGGCAGCAGTGTGGACCGTGAGGCGTTTTTGGTTGCGATCGTCCCGCAGTTTTTCCAGCTCATCGCAACGAGCCATAAGCTGGTCGATTTTTGTAACGATGCGACGCTGTTCAGCAAAAGGAGGAAGCAAAATTTCCAGTCCGGCTAAATCAGCATACGAGATACTAGGAAACGTAGTTCCCTTACCTTGTTCTAAGAGTTGTTGCCCTAAATGCCATAGCAAATAGTTCAAGTACTGTTGAGCTGTCCAACCCCTGACTAACGCTACTCCACGTCCGATACAAGCATCGAAAGCAGCAATATTAGTTCTTCCTGTAGTTGCGCCTCTCACACAAACAAGCAGGTCATTCTTCGTGCATAAGCGAGATGGTGCTGTGGTGTACTTAGTCTTTAAGGTTGGTCCAAATGCATCACGAGAAAATTCAACGGGTCCATTAATTAATGGAACTCCATCACCATTGTCATTGTATGTATTGCCTGGAGGTGAGTTTCCCATCACTACAAGTGCAACGTCAGCTAAGTGACATCTCACCCAGCCCAGAGGAATTTTTACTTTTTTCTCATTTAATTTGGGAAGTGCTTTTCGCTTACCTTCCATAGCCTTAACAATCAATTTCTGATTTTGCTTAAGCAAATGCTCTGCAGTCTCATCCGCTGGGTTTTGCAGTACTAATTCACCTCGCATCGCCAGAGTCAAAATAAGCTTACGGAGTTTCTTGATCCCATCAGGCGCAGCAAAAGCAGTATCAAAATGTCTCTCTAAAAGCAAAGTGGTTTCATCAGTCATGGCGTTCTTCCATTCTGTCCAGCACAGCCTTACCCGCCCTAGTCAGACGATATTTTTGCAACCGACTCTTAGGTTTATCAGGAATCGTATATTCCAACAGTCCAGCCTTTTTCAGACGGGGCAAAGCCTTGCGTAAATTACCGCTGAGTTGCTTATGTCCCAGAGCAGTCGCAATCTCTGCCGAAGAAAGAGGGCGCTGAGCGCAAACAGCAAGAATATCTAAATCAACTTGTGCCTCAACTTGTGCCTCGACTTGTGCCTCGACCTGCAACCCTGAATTTTCCACCGCCAAAGGCTCCGACAGTCGCACAATGAACCGCAGCCTCATACCAATTTCGACAATCTCAGGCATAGGTAACCCCAGCTCCTGCGCCTCCTTGAAGATCCGGCGCACCCCGCTGCCCCATTGCTCAATTAAATTTAACTCCCGAAACACCCGCGCAATCACCGGATTCCGGATCTTAGAAATACCCTGCTTCATATCCTCAATCGTCATCCCCGGCAGCAAAATGCCCGGATTTTCCACCTCAATCCGATCATCAAAAAAAGCCACCCGAATCGGCGCACCCCGCTGCGAATAATCCGCATGAACCAGCGCATTAATCACCACCTCTCGCAAAATACCCAACGGAATACTCCAAACATCACGACGCTGAATCTCAGAAAAATCAGCCCCCCGCATCGCGTGCTTTTTCAAAAACAGCAAAATGCTCTCCACCGCCAGCGGCAAAGGATCATGAATATCAATGTGATCAAAAATCACCGCCTTGTCCTCGCCCACAAAGCGCCCACACTGCACCCACGCATCCGCAAAATGAAACGTGCGGTGCTCGCCAAACAGCAAAACCGCCCCCTTCGTCGGCACCAGCTTGCCCTGATCGTGACACAGCAGCTTCAGCGTCAAAAGTCCCTGATTATCGAGTTCACGACGCCCAGCGAACAATTTCCCCGCCGCCTTTAAATCGAGATCTGCAATTGATAATCCCGGCAACGGCATTTCATCAAACGCAATGCCCTCCACCGAGCGCCGCAATTCTGCAATCAGCTCCCGGTCGGCCTGCCGATTTGACGAACCCAGCCGAATATAAACGCCATTCTCTGGTCCCCCAGATTTTAAGTAATGGGGTCTTGAATTACTCAGATACACCTCAACAATCAGCAGCGTCTGATCGTCAATGGTGATCATTTCAATATTGGGCACCAATCGAGGGCAAATTGAATCCGCAATCAGATTACTCAAACGCTCCTCTTCATCAAGGGGTGATGCAACCCCCAGCGGTTGTCGGGTCTGATCCGCTACACCAATAATCAACCGCCCTCCTGCCGTATTCGCAAAAGCAATCAGCGTTTTCAGTAAAGGCTTAGGTGACGACAGATCTCGCTTAAACTCAAGCGTCTTCCCTTCGGGTCGTGTGAGCAGATCCTCTGCCATCAATGCCCCTCCAGCGCCTGAATCAAAGCCAGCTTCAAAGCCTCCTGAGCCGCCTCCATCTGCCGAGAAATCTCCACATACTCCGCCATCAGCTCCTCCGGGTCACCCAGATTCACCTCAATCTCATAGGGGTTCTTGCAGTCCAGATTGTAGTTGCGCTCCGCAACCTCCTGCGCCGAAACCTTCCAGGCAACCTCCGTTACCTTGCGCCCCTTCCGAGTCGGGCCACCCCACCACTTCTTCTCCCGGTCAAACTCACCAATCGTCAGCGGCCTCGACCGAGAATAAGCCTTATACCCCTCCGGGTAAGGATGCTCAAAGAACCAGATATTTTGAGTCGGCCCCCCCTTCTCAAAAAACAAAATATTCGTATTAATACTCGTATAGGGGCTAAACACCCCCTTCGGCAACCGCACAATCGTATGCAGATCAAACTCCTCTAGTAGCTCTCGCTTTAGATTCGTCTTCACCCCCTCCCCAAACAAAAAGCCATCCGGCAGCACCACCGCCGCTCGTCCTGTCTCATACCTAAGCTGATGCATAATCAGCGCCATAAACAGATCCGCCGTCTCACGGGTCTGATACTTCTTCGGAAAGTTCTTCTCAATCCCGTCCTCTTCCATCCCCCCAAACGGCGGATTGGTAATCACAATATCCACCCGATCTTTTGGCCCGTAATCCCTCAGCGGACGGCTCAGCGTATTGTCGTGGCGAATATTCGTCGGCAAATCAACCCCGTGCAGCATCACATTCGTCATCGCCAGCATGTGGGGCAGCGGCTTCTTCTCAACTCCATGCACCGTCGCCTGCATCAAATTGCTATCGTCCGTATTTTTGACCTGCCCCCGCAAATGATCAATTGTGCAGGTCAGAAAACCACCCGTCCCGCAGGCTGGGTCTAGCAAATATTCACCGAGCTGCGGGTTCAGAATATCCACCATAAACTGCGTCACCGCCCGAGGCGTATAGTACTCCCCCGCATTCCCCGCCGCCTGCAAATCCGCCAAGATTTTTTCATAAATGTCATTGAACAGATGGCGATCCGTCGAAGAATTGAAATCAACATCTGCCTCAATGCTGTTGATCACCTGCCGCAGCAGCGTCCCCGACTTCATATAGTTGTAGGCATCTTCAAACACCGAACCCAGCACCTGACCGTGGGACGATACCCCCGCCGTAATCGCCAATTTTTTGAGCGCCGGAAACAGATCATTGTTCACAAAATCAATCAGCTCCTCCCCCGTCATCCCC
>JBAUJD010000880.1:0-10224 GCA_049683515.1 Thermosynechococcaceae cyanobacterium
CCCCCACACCGTCACAAACAATCGCCAACCGCTCTGCAGAATTTTGGGATACAACCCCCTGTTCGGGATAACAGGCATCTTCATTGTGATCGCGCATCTGCCCGGTATCGGTGCGAGCCGAGATATCAATCTTGAGCGTGTAGGGTTCTTGGTAGCGCAGTAAAAGTTGCTCTAGCTGATCGAGGAGCAGCTCTGGCGTTGAGATGGAACCTTGAATGAGCGACTGACACAGTTTTTCGAAATCTGGGGCAAACGTGTCAGAGGTGCCCGTCAACCACTCCTGCCAGAATGCGCCCAGATCGGGGAGCGTTGGCAAAATGTCGAAATCGGACTGTAGCTCTAGAAGGCGCAAAAACCGCTCTTCAACTCTAAGCAAATTGGGCTGAATCAGGGTGCTCGCAACCCCTTGACTCGATAGGGGTTGCCAAAGTTGAGCGATTTGCCATAGCCAGTTCACTTGGCGCAGGGGCAGGGCATAGGGCCAAGACTCGATCAGGGGGAAGGCAGCACTAATGGAGGGATGGGCTGCAGAGGCACCATTTTCAAAAAAGTCGGTGACGCTCAGAGGAGCCTGTTCGAGTAGAACAATCAAGGGTTCTTTCTTTCGTTGAGGCGCAAGTGCCGTGTAGAGCTGGGGCAGATGCAGCCGGTGGGGAAACAGCTTCAAATAGGGAATTAAGCCATTGGGCAGATCGGTATTGATTCTAAGCGGTAAACCCACTTGCGTATCAAGCACCACCCTTGGCCCTCGAAACGCATAGCGATCGCCCAGCATATCGCCAGCCTTGCCGGTGGTTCCGATCACCCACAGATAACGCTTCGGCAATGCTGCGCCACACTGATGACAGTTTGCATCTAGCTCTGTGTTGCTGGCCCGACATTTGAGGTTAGAGCAGTACAGGGTTGGTAAAGTATTTGGCATAAACGTCCCCTATCCGGTGCACCATTGTCGGTCAGCACTGGTCCACTTGTCTACTGGCAACCGATGGCTCAATGACATGCTCAGTCCTTTATCTCTCTAGGGTGATTGTGGCAGGGAATGGCATGGGGAACCGGACTGCTGAAAAGTTTTGTAAACAGACTCACTATAATATCTCTGCCAGGATAACGGATCTCAAGAGACGAAGGTCGATCTTTTGCCTTGGTTCCGTGATTGATCGCCTAATTTTGTTTCTGCGGCCAGAGAACTCAGGTTGAGTCACCTTAATATTAGAGTGCCCTCCACCTGGGTGTGACATGTCACGTGCAAGCTCACATCTGTTCACTAGATTAGAATGCAGTCATCCTTTCGTGAAGTTCAATTCTGCGTGTCTGCCCTCCAATCTGAACACCTGCTCTTTACCCCTGCGGTACCGACGCTCGAAGCAATTCCGCTAATCTTTGCCTTTCCGAACACCTACAGCGTTGGCATTACGAGTTTGGGATACCAAACAGTGTGGGCGCTGTTGGCAAGCTGTCCATTTTTAGAGGTCAGCCGCCTGTTTACCGATCTGCAGGAGCCGTTGCCAAGACAGCCTCAGCTCTTGGGATTTTCGCTGTCTTGGGAGCTTGATTACGTCAATATTTTGACGATGCTAGAGCAGCTCAAGGTTCCTATTTGGTCGGCGGAGCGGCAGCCGTCTCATCCCTTGGTTTTTGGTGGCGGCCCGGTACTAACGGCGAACCCTGAACCCTTTGCTGATTTCTTTGATGTGATTTTGCTAGGGGACGGCGAAGAGTTGCTCCATTCGTTTTTAGAGACCTATCGGCAGGTTCAGACGGCGGAGCGAGCGGTGCAGCGTCAGGCATTGGCGCAGGTTCCGGGGGTGTATGTGCCGAGCCTATACGAGGTGAATTATGCCGATCTAGACGGTGCGATCGCATCGATTCAACCCATTGCTGAGGTGCCGCCTCGCATTGAGAAGCAAACCTATCGCGGCAATACCCTATCTAGCTCTACCGTGGTCACTGAAAAAGCCGCCTGGGAGAGCATTTACATGGTGGAGGTGGTCCGAAGCTGCCCAGAGATGTGTCGCTTTTGTTTGGCGAGCTATCTCACCCTCCCGTTTCGGACTCCCAGCGTCACGGAGTCACTGATCCCTGCAATTGAGCGCGGTTTGACCGTCACGAACCGGATTGGCTTGTTGGGGGCATCCGTCACCCAGCATCCTGAATTTGATGAATTGCTGAACTATTTTGACCGATCTGCCTGCGATGATGTGCGACTCAGCATTGCCTCGGTCCGCACCAATACGGTGACGCCCAAGCTGGCTCAGACCCTAGCAACTCACGACACGCGCTCGGTGACCATTGCCATTGAAAGCGGCTCTGAGCGAATTCGGACCCTGATCAATAAAAAGCTTGAGCAAGACGAGATTTTTGAGGCCACTGCCAACGCTAAGGCTGGGGGACTCAAGGGCATCAAGTTCTATGGGATGGTGGGCCTTCCCCAAGAAACAGAAGCCGATGTGGAGGCCACCATTCAATTACTGCTGGACCTGAAACGCCATGTCCCTAATTTTCGGCTGACGCTGGGCTGCAGTACCTTTGTCCCCAAGGCCCACACGCCGTTCCAGTGGTTTGGGGTAGATCCGACCGCCCCAAAACGGCTGAAGTTGCTGCAGAAGGGGTTGCGATCGCAAGGCATTGATTTTAGACCCGAAAGCTACAATTGGTCCGTCATTCAGGCCTTGCTCTCTAGGGGCGATCGCCGCCTCTCGCGCCTCTTAGAGCTAACCCGGCACTATGGTGATTCTGTGGGTAGCTACCGCCGTGCCTTTAAAGAACTGCGGGGCCAACTGCCGTCGATGGACTATTACGTCTTTGAAACCTGGCCTGTAACAAAGGTCTTACCCTGGTCACATCTACAAGGGCCGCTGCCAGAGGCAACACTAGTCAAGCATGGTCAACCGGCGCTGACGGCATCCTAGCATCGGTTTGGAGAAAGATATTTTGCTGGCCCATCCCATTTATTTTGGTGATATTACAGCCGAAAGGAAGCTAAGTCTCCGTCTGTGCTGGATGGAACCGTCGCTCGTGCTCCATTCGCCTGACTGGCGGCTGGCGGAGACGAGAGGTTAGAGCTGGGGTCTGTCTTAACCTTCACTTGAGACACCAAATCTTTCCAGGACACTTGTTTGTTTTGATCCAGCACCGCCAACAAATCGACAAAGGCTTTGATGGTATTGCGCGGAGTCCGGAAGTAGGCTTCACCGATATACTGCGAACAGTGCGCCATAAAGGCTTGGATGCCCTCATCAGAAATCAACGTTTGCTTCGGATGATCGCTGGTAAACACCATCCGAATTTTTCCGAGCAGCACGTACAAGTCTTCAGCGCTCAGATTCGCGAGCCGAATCACGGGGCCAGTGTAGTCCACTAAGCCCTGACTAGCAAAGGTGTTCTCAGCCAATCGGGTTTGCAGAGCGGTGTAGCTATAGAGACCCTTGCGTGAATCCATTAAAAAGTCTGGGGTGCCCCCCATAATGAAGCCAATCCCTGAAGCCGTGCCCTGCAGGCTGTCGTTGAGGATGCGTAAAATCTGCTCGTAGTTGGTCTTACGAGATTGAGTGTGGGCAATTTTATATAGGTTCACCATTTCATCTAGGCAAACTAAAAAGCCGCTGTAGCCCGCTAACCGTACCAGTTGGGCAAACAGCTTGAGCTGGTCATACACCGAGGCATCATCGACAATAGAGCGCACACCCAAGGCCGCACGGGCTTCCGTTTTAGTGGTGAATTCTCCCCGCAGCCAGCGAATCGCATTGGCTTTGAGGGCGTCATCTCCGGTGTCGTGGCCGCGCCAGTAGGCGGCAATCACTTCGGCAAAGTCATAGCCGCCCACATATTCAGACAGGTGAGCCAGCCGTTCTCTAATAATTTCTTCGGGATTGAGGGTGCGATCGCGTCCTTCTGAAATCGCTGAGGTCACAAACCGCTCCACCACGCTGGGTAAAGCACCACCTTCGGGCTTAGTCCGGGTAGAAAGATTTGCCATTAGTTCTGAATACAGGGCGCGGGCCTGACCATTCGAAGAATGAAGTCGCCGGTCTGGCGTCAGATCGGCCTGGGTCGTCACGAACTTCTTTTCCATCGCAATGGTGCGGATTAGTGACAGAAAGAAGGTTTTCCCGGAGCCATACTCGCCAATCACAAACCGAGTCGCGGATCCGCCATCGGTGATCCGCTCAATATCTCGCAGGAGTGCTGTGATCTCTTCCCCACGCCCCACCTGGATCAGATGCTGTCCCTTACGGGGGACGACACCTGCTTGCAGAGCTTGAATGACTGCATCCCGTTCTTTGGGTTTAATTTTGGCCGCTGCCATTCTGAACTCCTGTAGATTTTACGCTGGCCCCTCTCCCCATCAGAGAAAGACCGCAACGCCAGCATTGGCAACAGTCTAAGGGAAACTCACATCAATCACAATCAGCGAATTCCCCAGATGCAGTGAGATCAGTTGCTAGGACTTAATCCTCCGTTGCCAAGCTCTGACGGCATCGATATGATTGACCCTATTGATGCAGCTATCGTTTTACAATAAATTTAAGTGAGTTTGTACCTGTTCAACTGCACCCAAACAGATCAACGTTGCCCGTTGTGCACTTGTTAGTCCCTTCGTTTGGGTAATATCCATTCCTTCATAGAGGCGATCAGAAAGCTTTCGTAGGCAATCCCCGGTCTGTACATCCCAGATGCGGATGGTTTGATCTTGAGAGCCGCTTAAGATGCGATCGCCTCCCGGATGAAACACAACTGAATACACCTGATGCTGGTGTCCCCGCAAGACATGTAAGCAGGTGCCCGTCTCTAGATTCCAAACACGAACCGTCCGGTCATGGGAACCTGTCGCCAGCGTTTTGCCATCGGGACTAAAAGCCACCGAAAAAACCCAGCTTTCATGGCCCGTAAGCGTTAGTAAACAGTCCCCTGTGGTGACGTTCCAGAGCTTGACGGTGCCATCACCACTACCACTGGCAGCGATGGGATTCACCGGCTCTTGTTCAAACGGGACAAAGGCTACGTCGTAGATGCGCGTTTGATGACCATTCAAGGTGGTGATGCACTCCCCGGTATCAGCCTTCCAGACCTTGACGGTGTGATCGGCGCTGCCGCTGACAATATATTTGCCAAAGCAGCAAAACGAAACGGAAACAACCTGATCCGTATGGCCCTGCAGGTGATGAAGACACTGCCCCGTTTTCCACTGCCACACTCTGACGGTATGATCGGCGCTGCCGGTGACCAGTTGGTCGCCCTCTGGATTGAAGTGAGCTGACAATACCCAATCTTGATGTCCAATCAGGGTCTGGACGCAATAGCCCGCTTGCCAGTCCCACAGCCGCACGGTCGGATCTGCCGCCGCAATGGCAAGGATGTGCAGATCGTTCAATGCAACAGCTCGAACGGGGGTGGCGTGGCCTTCAATGGTTGTGAGGGGCTGGCCCGTCTGAAAATTCCATAGTTTGACGCGATGGTCACCATTGCCGCTGGCGACGACACTACCGTCTCGACTGATGGCAATGGGGAATGCCCAGTCTGTATAGCTTTGCCAAGTTTTGAGACACTGATTGGTGCGCCAGTTCCACAGCTTTACAGTTTGATCAAGGCTAACGCAGGCCAAGGAGTCACCATCGGGGCTAAAGGACAGGGCAAAAATTTGATTGTGGTGGCCGTAAACGGTGCGAAGGCATTTGCCGTCTTCTAGATTCCAGATTTTGATGAGGCGATCGCATCCTCCACTTGCCAATAGATTGTCTTGGAGGTTAAAGGCAACGGTGTATACGCCACCTTTATGCTCTGCAATCACTTGCTGACACTGACCCGTGGCAACCTGCCAACAGCGAACCGTACCGTCATTACTGGCGCTGGCGAGGGTGGTGCCGTCGGCGCTAAAGGAGAGCGATCGCACCCAATCGGTATGTTCGGTGAGCGTTTGTAAGCAATCTCCTGCTTGAGTATCCCAAAGCTTGATGGTGCGATCTTCACTGCCGCTGGCGAGAGTTTGACCCTCAGCACTAAAGGCCACTGTCCGCACTCGTCCGCGATGCTCAAGCGTGTGCAAGCATTGCCGAGAGGCAACATCCCAAACCTTGATGGTTTGATCACCGCTGCCGCTGGCGAGGGTTTGACCATCGGCACTAAAGGCGACTGAAAAAATCTCTTCTTGATGACCCACTAAAACCTGCAAACACTGTCCGGTAGATCGCTGCCACAGTCGAACGGTGCCGTCGGCTCCGCCACTGGCGAGTAAAGTTCCGTCTGCAGAGAAGGTCACCGACCGCACCCAGTGGGTATGGCCTTGATAAAGGGTTAACAGCTTGCCGGTTTTCACGTCCCAGAGCCGAATGGTGTAGGCGTTGTCGCAGGTCGCGATCGCATCACCTTCGGGGCTAAAGGCTACAGAGAGGACGTTGCCGGTTGTTTCTGTAAATTGCGATCGCGACAAATCAGAGCCAGTGAACTTAACCCCAGGGAGGTTGAGATTTTGTAAGTTCGCTTGCCAAAGGGTCAGCCCCGAAAAGTCACAACCGCGAAAATCGACCTTGAGCTGGCGAAGCAGATTGATGCAGTTGCCAGCGACATAGCCCGTCATTGAGGCCGGTTGTCCGCGCAGCGGTTCTAAAATCAGACAGATGCGGGCTTTAACCTGCTCGACGGAAACAAGATGCTCAAGCACCTGATCAAGGATGGGCTGCACAATCAGACCGGCTTGGGCCTCTCTGAGATAGTCTTTAGTCTGGACTTTGAGAATGGTATGACTGCGGAGAAGATTGAGATCTTGATGGGTGATTTCAGAGGCAATGGTGTGGACCAACTCGCTGACCACGTATTCCATCACCACCGGCTGCAGCGTGTAGCGAGAGCCACTTTTTTCAATGAGAGATCGGCGCTGCAGAGACGCTAAAGCCTGAATCAGCTCTCCGGTGCGTTGGGGCCGGAGGCTGTCGGCCTGCAGTTCGGTCAGCGTCACGGGTTCACGGTTGATGCCCAGCCAGTACATTAAACTCTGCTCTAGAACCGGAAGCCGCTCAAACTGCTGCGAGAGCAGATCGCGAATATCGTCAAAAATGAATGGTCCTTTTTGGACCGCCGTTAAAAACTGGCTCACGTTCTGCTCAAAGTAATCTCGCACCGCTGAGCTGACAATGTTTAAGGCGAGCGGGTTGCCTGCATAGCGCTTGATTAAGACGTTCCATTCATTGGAAGTGGCGACAAATTCGCCGTTAGCCGCTAGCAGTGCCTGAGCTGTTTCGAGCGGCAATCCTTTTAGAGGTAGGCAGCGTACGGGTAAGGTTGAGCCTAAATCAAAATCTAGAAGTCCCTGGGGTTGTTCGCGCGAGGTGAGCAGCAGGCAGCTTTGGTGATCTGTTTTACCGATGCACTCAAACAGTTGACCGTATTCTTCATAGCCGGGGAGATAGCGGCCTGTGCGATCGCCACTGGCTAAAATCGATTCCACGTTATCTAAAACAATCAGACAGCGGGACTGACGCAGATATTTGAGCAGTTCTAAAAGCTGTCCATCTAAATAGGCCGGTAATGTTTTGGACTGCTGATCGCTCAAGAACCCAATCAGTTCAATCACAAGTTGAATCAAGGGCGGCGCATTTCGCAGGCTGCGCCAAATCACCCAGTCAAACTCATCGGTGAGACTGTGGGCTACTTTGGCAGCCAGCAGCGTTTTGCCAATCCCCCCCATCCCCAACTGGAGCACCAAGCGGCATCGGTCCGTCACAATCCAGCCGGTGAGCTGTTCGAGTTCTTGCGATCGCCCCTGAAACCCGTTAACCGCCGGGGCATCTCCCCAATCTTGGTGCTTTGATGCAGGAGCGTGCAGATCGGCAATAGCCACTCCATTGCTAGCAACTGGTAAAAACTCATCTGCGATCGCATCTAGATCAGCGACCGCCTGCCAATCGACTCCCACCGCATCGCAAATCGCGACAAATGCATCCATGCGGATCGACTGTCCTGCCCAGAACCGATTTAGGGTTGAACGAGAAGTGTAGGCCGATTGACACCAGTGTTGAGCAGTCTTATTCCAGCGTTTTTGCCGTCTGGCCTGTTCAACCAACGCCAATCCTGCTTGAGATGCCTGGACGCTTTCTGCCATGTCCTGGTTCCTAGAGTCAATTCACCCAAAGGGTTTTAGAGAATTTCAATGCAGAATGTAAGCTGAATCTGAATTGAATCTGAGTGCCACCCCCATTATGGGACAACTGACACAAAAACTGAGGCATTTACACCTTGATTTCCAAAGGAAAGTATGATTTCAGATTCTAGTTTGCGTCTTTTATTGCTGAGAACACCTGATTACGCAATTTCGCCTAAAATTTTGCTACATCAATTCTGAGAGCACTCTCATCAATGTCTAAGATATTTTCAGAGAAAAAAGACTGAGGCAAATTACTGAGACATAGACTGAGGCAATGTTTCAGAGTGGGTCCGGCATGATGAAAGTGTCGAATTCAACAAGCACATCATGACTTTTCAATCCACTCGTTCTTTCCAATTTATTCGTTCTTTTAAACTCAGCGCGGCTCTTTCAATTTTGACCTTAGGTGCGATGATCACACCCGCCGCCTTCGCCGGGGAAGCCTTTGTCAACAACACCCACCGCAATACCTACGGCTACTCTGAAACAGACCTCAATATTGATTCTGAGTCTTACTCCAACGGCCAGCGCCAGTATGCGGCCTATGCTGACAAAATCTATATCGATGGGGCTATTGATATCGAGAGTCCTGAACGGCGCGGTCCAAGACAATTGCAATCTGAAGTACAGCAACCGTCATTTGCGCCCCCTGTGCAAAACGTTGCCTTTGATAAGTTCACGGTTCATACTGCCTCATCCCATGATTTTGGGTCAGAGGAGTTCGGTTCAGAGACCACTGTTGCTGGCACTATCTTCTCTCGGGAAGACTTCGACGAGACCAGCCACACCACCTCTGCTGGCGTTCGTTAATTCTGAAATCTATATTGAGGCCGATTTAATCGTCGGCCTCCCATAAGGAGCATAATCATGAAGCTTAAACACCTACTTTCGGTGCTGATGGTTGCGATCGCCTTCCCGCAAGCCTCAGTACTGGCAAATACTGTCCCAGAGGGCGGGCCGTCCGGCAGCAGCCCTGGTCTCTCGACCTCTAGTTCTGACGTCATTAACCAAAATCAACAGTCGGTCACCAACAACGATACGACTCAAGCCGCTACTGGGGTAGTTCAGCAATCGGCTAACTACAATATCGGCCAAGCGGCCACCTATGACTTTCGCGGCATTGCCGGAACCAGAGCCTACTGTCCGAAACCAGCCCTTCTATTCTCTGGCAGCAGTAGCTTCGGCTATCGCGGCGCGAGCAGCCAGAATCTGTCTGCAGCGTTTGTAGTGCCGCTGGGGGGCAAAGCAGGCAGCAACTGCACCAAGATCAGCACCCAAATTCTGAAGGAGCAAGAGCAGCACCTCTTGCACACAAGCTTTAACAACCAGTATCAGCAGGCGAGTCGCTGCGCGTCGTTGCTCAGTGCAGGTGCTTCTATTAACGCCGAAGTCTTTCCTGAACTGGCCCAAATCTGTGATGGGATTACGGTGGCGCAGGGCGGCAGTGAGCTTCCACCTGAGCCAAAGGCAAGCCGTGAGTTGCCCCCGCCCGTTGTCGTGCCAGCCCCACCGCCTGCGGTTCGGAGTTCCTATTAAAATGTGGCGTTCTATCGGGATCTGGGCTGCGTTGATCACAATGGGTTTTGGCACCGTTGCTGAAGCAACCTCTTTAACGCAGGTCGTAGAAGGGCTAGAACAGTGTCAGGACTATGCAGAGACCTGTTTGCTGATTGATGTGGGCGATCGCAACCTCTCCATTTTCCAAAACGGGAGCATCATCAAGACCTTTAAGGTCGCGGTGGGTAAACCGGGCTGGCAAACCCCGATTGGCAATCACTATGTGTTCGAAATGGGGCGAAACGTAGACTGGCTCAACCTATATACAGGGGAACCGAGTTCCCATAACCCTATGCTGGGGCAATGGATTGGCTACGCCCGTTATGACGATGACGTGCGGGTGGGGTTTCATCCCACAGCCCAAGTCAATTCGGTGGGGGAAGCGGCCAGTCACGGCTGTAACCGGATGCGACCCGATGAATTTAATCAGCTCTATACCTTTATTTCTAAAGCGAAAACGCTAGTGCCAGTGTTGGTCAGGCAGTAAGCACCAAGCTTATACATATTGCGGATTCCATTTCTTTTTATAC
>JBAUJD010000881.1:0-2699 GCA_049683515.1 Thermosynechococcaceae cyanobacterium
ACCGCTACCATTTATAGCTGGCTGGGGACAGAGCGGGGCTGGCAACCGGGTTGGGTCTGGAGTCTGGTGCAGTGGTTGGGGAACTTAATGCCGGTGTGTTTACTGTTGCTTCGGCTGGGGCTTACCCCCCCGCCCATTTACTCAGTGACGAGAAGTTCGCCTGTTTAGCAGGAGAGCGAATCTACCTGTTTTTGGTGGCTCAAGAAGAATTAATTTGGTATGGCGAGTGGATGGATACCCTTGATGAAGACCATCTTCCAATTCACAATTGAGCGGTTCCTCACTGGGATGGATACTGCAGGTCGCCTCTCAGGACACCTGGAGCCAGAGGAACTGTATGCCCCAGAATCAGCCACGACCGATGGGTGGAACATTTCGGGGCTAAGCTTAATGGCCTTCCGTGGATGGAGGCGCTTAACCTATGCACGGTGGGCAATCTGGATACTCTGATTCTTTCCACTGCTTAGCAGACACCATTTCCTGATCTATCTGCGGCTGATATCTTGCTGCAGCTTACTAAAAGCACATGCTATGGAGTCAGGGCTGATGAGCGATCGCACCATAAACATCATCATTATCGGTCGGTAGTTCTGCTGAATCAGAGGCGAAATTCTCAATAAACTCTGGTAGTTTGCCGATAACTCGAATGCTGCTGACTTCTTTCGCGATCTGACTTGGGGTAACGAAGATAGCCCCGCCTTTCCCCAATCCTGGTGAGGAACCTGCTCCAGCGATCGCGACATTGCGAATAAACTGCACCTGACTCAATATCAGGTGACCTGAACGGATAAAGACCGCACCGCCGAATCCCGCACCGCTGCCGCCATCGCTCATCGATCCGTTGCCACCGCCAAAGCCGCCGTTGCCGGGTTGACCGGGCTGGCCGGAATCATCGTACCCGCCTGTACCCCCATATCCGCCTGCGCCGCCACCACCGCCAAAGCCACCGTTACCGCCGCTGCCCCCATCGCCACCGTTGGTTGTGGCAACAACTGCATTGCCCCCGTTGCCGCCATTACCGCCGTTGCCAAAGCCGCCCACGCCGCCGCCGCCACCAAAGGCGATGCTGCCAATACTGCCTTCGTCTTCCCAGCGGGCAAAGCTGCCAAAAATACCGACGCCGCCATTTCCCCCATCGCCGCCATTACCGCCATTGCCACCCTCAGCGCCGCCATTGCCGCCGTTGCCGCCGTTACCCGCATTCCCAAAACCGCCAAAGCCACCGCCGCCGCCAAAGGCAATACTCCCGACACCATTAATGCCGATGCCGCTGACTCCTGCCACTGCACCGCGATTAGCTTTGATTTTTTCGCCTTTGCGACTGATTTCTGCCGTTATTGGAGTGCCGTCTTCAGAGGCCGATACCGTAAGACTAGTCCCATCAATACTGGCTCCATCGACACTGATTATTGCGCCGCGATTCACGTCCAGCCGAGCATCCTGACGTTGAATTTTGACCTGTGCGGGAGATGCAAGAGAGACCCTCGGCTGACTGCTGCCACCAATGGCCTGATTATCGATAAACCGGACGTTGCTCAGGCGGACTGCACCGTTGTTGATCAGCAAACCGCCCCCCATTCCGGCACTGCCACCTGCCCCACTCTTGCCGTCGGAGCCTTGAGCGAAGCCGTTGGCCAGGGTCAAATCGCGAAGGGTGACCGTCCCTCCATTAATTTGAAGAACGCGATGGTGACCGCTGCCGCTAATGGTGCTGCCGTTACCCATAAGAACGAGGTTATGAGCGATCGCAGGCAAAGGACGCTGCAGCAAGATAGTTCCTTTTACTTGGCTTAGATCAATCAAGTCATCATCTGGTTCTGCATTGGCTTGAGCGATCGCCCAGCGCAAAGATCCCACACCTGAATCAGCCGTAGTCGTAACTCGAATCTGAGCGAGTTTAGTTTGGCTATCGGAAAGGGCGATCGCAGGCATCCCCAGCCCTCCCCATGCAGTGCTGAATAGGAGACCCGCCATCAGCACCCAGACGCTAGCGATAACGGCAGATTGCCATCGCTTGGGCCGGTCACGGTGAGTCTTCATGTGCCTAGCCATAGGGTTTAGGACCGATCAATTACTGCTGATTTTGCTGTGAATAGGTTTGAGAGCGATTCTGCTGAGTTGGAGATTGATTACCGAGATAGCGATCGCCCTGTTGCTCACTCTGCTGCAGTTGATTTGCCTGCTTCTCTGCTGACTGCAGGGATACGAACTGATCTTGAACCCAGCCCTCTACATAGTGTGGATTGTCAAAGCGAACGCGGTTCCAGAGCGTACCCTGGTTGCTGCCGATCTGCTCTAGAACCGTGACGGCATCACCGCTTTTGCCAAACCCTGTTTGACCCTGGCCCGCTTCAGGATTGGAATAGATAGAGATTTTAGTATCTGGCTCTGGTGCGACAAGGGCGGCAGGCTTACGGGCCTGATTGCCTTGATAGTCAGCAGCCCAGGCGGGTGAGGTGATTGTTATGGTGAGTGCGATTACCGAAGGTAGGCCAAGGGCCATCGCAACCAACAGTACAAGGCTCAATAATCGTCTCTTGATAGTCATGGGGAATCTAACCTATCACTCTAACAATACCTTCGCCAAATCATGAGGAATTTTCAACACTGTTTCTAGGGTGTACAGCGCCTAGATTGGCAGCCTTTCTCAAGACCTGTGCCCAAGAAATAGGATCAGGTTTTTGTGGAAGCCATTTTAA
>JBAUJD010000882.1:0-7335 GCA_049683515.1 Thermosynechococcaceae cyanobacterium
CCTCTGGCATATCCTGGCCATATTGACGGACGTAGTTGTTGTGGTCGATGAGTTTATTCTGAACATGCTGCTTGGTATAGGCGGCAACGGCCTGTAGCTTCGGTACCCGATCAATAACGTCTGCTACTAAATTGAAGCGATCGATTTGATTGAGCACACACATATCAAAGGGCGTCGTCGTGGTCCCTTCTTCCTTGTAGCCGCGCACGTGCAAGTTATGGTGATTTGTGCGTCGATAGGTGAGGCGATGAATCAGCCAAGGGTAGCCATGATAATTAAAGATAATCGGCTTATCGGTGGTGAACAACGTATCGAAGTCTTTATTCGACAGGCCGTGGGGGTGTTCCCCCTCCGACTGTAATCGCATTAAATCGACAACATTGATCACCCGAATCTTCAGGTCAGGAAACTGCTCCCGCAGCATGGAGACTGCGGCTAGCGTTTCCAACGTGGGCACATCGCCCGCGCAGGCCATTACCACATCAGGCTCACTCCCCTGATCACTACTAGCCCATTCCCAAATGCCGATGCCCGCCGTGCAGTGCTTGATGGCGGCATCCATATCGAGATACTGAAGTTCTGGCTGTTTCCCGGCCACAATCACGTTGACATAGTTACGACTCCGCAGACAGTGATCGGTGACGGAGAGCAAGGTATTGGCATCCGGTGGAAAATAAACGCGAATCACGTCGGCCTTCTTGTTGACTACATGATCAACAAAGCCTGGATCTTGATGACTAAAGCCGTTGTGGTCCTGTCGCCAGACGTGGGAGGTGAGTAGATAGTTGAGCGAAGCAATGGGTCGCCGCCAAGGGATTTCATCCTTAGTCGTTTTTAACCACTTGGCGTGCTGATTGAACATCGAATCAATGATGTGGATAAAGGCTTCGTAGCAGGAGAAGAAGCCATGCCGCCCGGTGAGCAGATATCCCTCTAGCCAGCCTTGGCAGGTGTGTTCACTGAGGATTTCCATGACGCGGCCCTCAGGAGAGAGCATGCCACCGTCTTCGTCTTCGGGACGATATTCGGCTAGCCAGGTGCGCTTGGTACTTTCAAAAATGGCACTCCAGCGATTAGAAGCGGTTTCATCAGGGCCAAAAACACGGAAACTGTGGGGGTTGTGGTTGATCACGTCTCGCAAAAAGCGGCCCATGACGCGGGTGGCTTCTGCTGTTTCTATCGCAGGCTGTGGCACTTCTACGGCATAGTCTCGGAAGTCTGGTAGTCTCAGGTTCTTCAGCAGCAGACCACCGTTAGCCTGGGGATTGTCGCCCATCCGACGCTGACCCTCTGGAGCTAAAGCCGCTAGGTCAGGATTGAGTTTGCCTGTTTCATCAAAAAGTTCTTCGGGTTGGTAGCTTTTCATCCAGTCTTCGAGTAACTGGAGATGGTTTGGGTTGTCGGCCATATCGGAGAAGGGGACTTGGTGTGATCGCCAAGAATCTTCCGTTTTTTTGCCATCAACTTCTTCTGGTCCCGTCCAACCTTTGGGCGATCGCAAAATCAACATCGGCCATTGCGATCGTTGAGCTACACCACTGGAACGAGCTTCCGATTGAATAGACTTAATTTCAGACAGCATCTGGTCCAGCGTCGCGGCCATTTCCTGATGCATCTGAACTGGATCTTCCCCAGACACAACGTAGGGATTGTAGCCATAGCCCTTAAATAAGTGGGTCAGTTCTTCAGGACTAATGCGGGCCAGAACTGTAGGGTTAGCAATCTTATAGCCATTGAGGTGCAAAATCGGCAGAACGGCCCCATCGGTGATCGGGTTGAGAAATTTATTGGAGTGCCAAGCCGTTGCTAACGGTCCGGTCTCTGCTTCGCCATCGCCAATAACGCAGGCTGCGATCAAATCAGGATTATCAAAGACTGTGCCGTAAGCGTGGGAGAGGGAATAACCTAGCTCTCCGCCTTCATGAATTGACCCTGGCGTTTCGGGCGCAGCATGGCTGGGAACACCACCAGGGAAGGAAAACTGTTTGAATAGTTTTTTCATCCCTTCACTATCTTGAGTAATGTCGGGGTAGTACTCGGTGTAGGTGCCTTCTAGATAGGTATTAGCCACTAGACCGGGGCCACCGTGACCGGGTCCGGTGATGTAAATTACATTGAGATCTTGGGCTTTAATCACGCGGTTAAGGTGGGCATAAATAAAGTTCAATCCCGGTGTCGTACCCCAGTGTCCAAGCAGGCGGGGCTTGATGTGTTCTAGGGCTAGCGGCTGCTTGAGTAGGGGATTGTCGTAGAGATAAACCTGTCCGACGGAAAGATAGTTAGCGGCTCGCCAGTAGGCATTGATCTGCTGCAACTCTTGTTCAGAGAGGGGAGATGATGGGGGTGCAATCGGGGTTTGAACCATGATTAATCTCCGCTATAGACTGTAAAGTTTTTCGAGAAGTGATTGGGCTGCAATGCTTTTCGCCAAATTACCATCACCTACGCGATCGCTACTTCCTCTGACAGATAAACATCCTGAATTGTATGAAACAACTTCACGCCTTCCTCAAAAGGACGCTGAAACGTTTTGCGGCCTGAGATCAAACCACAGCCGCCAGCGCGTTTGTTAATTACAGCAGTCCGCACCGCTTCAGCAAAATCGTTATCGCCCGAAGATCCACCTGAATTGATCAATCCCGCCCGCCCGGCATAGCAGTTCAAGACCTGATACCGGCACAAATCAATCGGATGATCGCTGCTCAGCTCTGAGTAAACTTTGGCATCGGTTCGGCCATACTTTTGATCACTGGCTTTCGCTACCGCGCCGTAGCCGTTGTTCACCATCGGCAGCTTTTGCTTAATGATATCGGCCTCAATCGTGACGCCTAAATGATTGGCCTGTCCGGTCAAGTCTGCCGCCACGTGATAGTCCTGATCCTGTTTGAAAACACTGTTGCGAAGGTAGCACCAAAGAATGGTCGCCATCCCCAGCTCGTGAGCGCGGGCGAAGGCTTGACGTACTTCCTGAAGCTGACGAGTCGATTCAGGAGAGCCAAAGTAAATTGTGGCCCCCACCGCAACGGCTCCCAAGTTCCAAGCCTGCTCTACTGATGCATACATCACCTGATCGGCTTGATTCGGAAAGCTCAACAACTCACTATGATTGAGCTTCACAATGAAGGGGATTCTATGGGCATATTTACGAGAGATGCTGCCCAAAACTCCGAGAGTGGTTGCGACGGCATTGCAGCCACCTTCGATCGCCAGCTTCAAAATATTTTCGCTATCAAAGTAAATGGGGTTCGGTGCAAAGGAGGCTGCCGCAGAATGTTCAATTCCTTGGTCTACGGGCAGAATTGAGAGGTAGCCCGTGTTGGCTAGTCGTCCTGTACTGTAGAGCTGCTGCAGGCTGCGGAGAACTTGGGAGTTGCGATCGCTCAGGGCAAAGATGCGATCAACCCAATCGCCACCGGGTAAATGAAGCAAATCTGCTGAGACCTTTGCTCGATAGGTGAGTAGATCCTCGGCATCCTGACCCAGTAAAGACTCAAGAGATGGGGGTTTTGATAGCGTCGTAACCATAGCCTTAGTCCTCAACGTTCAACAAAGTATAAAAAGAAGCGGCCAATCAGGTCTGTCGTTTGGCTCACAGTGCTCAATCGCGATGGACATGCAATGAAGCAGCGTGCATGGGTTAGCTTACTAAGTACGTTTTTAAATCTGAGCGGTGATGCTTGCGTAGATAAAACATGGCCTGACGCTGCAGTTGACGTACACGCTCACGGCTGATCTCTAACCGATCTCCCACAGCCACTAACGTCATGGGTGGCTCTCCATCCAACCCAAATCGCAGTGAGATAACTTTTTGGGCGTGAGGCGATAGGTTTGCGATCTCATCGTGAATATCCTGCGACAGCAGCTCGTGATTGACGTAATCATCCGGTGAAGCGCTGTCATCCTCTAACATCTCAACGAGTTCCGTATTTTGGTTATCACCAATCCGCATATCCAAAGAAAGCGTTGGTCGAGATATCTTCAAAAACTTACGGACCTTCGCAGGTTCTAGATCCAGCTCTGCTGCGAGTTCGTCAGGCGTAGCTTTGCGGCCTAGTGTTTGAGTCAGACCCCGCTGCGCTTTCTTGATCTTGTTGAGCTTTTCAACGATATGAATTGGAAGCCGAATCGTGCGGGCCTGCTGTGCGATCTCACGGGTAATTGCCTGCCGAATCCACCAGTAGGCATAGGTCGAGAATCGATAGCCTTGAGTGGGGTCAAATTTTTCGACTCCCCGATGGAGACCGATACTGCCTTCTTGGATTAAGTCTAGAAACTCTAAATTGCGATTCATATATTTTTTGGCAATGGAAACCACGAGCCGCAGATTGGCTCGAACCATCTTTTGTCTCGCCCACTGCCCCTGTCGGATCGTCTGAGTTAGCTCTGCTTCATCAAGGTCAACCGCTTTCGCCCAGGCCAACTTCGTAATCGCCCCCTCTGCCTGCAGTTCCTCCTTGCGATTGAGCAACGCCATCATGCGCTGGACCTGCTTGCCATAGGTAATTTCTTCGTCATGGGTCAATAATGGATATCGACCAATCTCATGGAGATAGGTACTCACTAAATCAGTAGAAGACCGAGAGAACTTGCGTGTTTGATTGAGCTGTAGTTTAGGCATCTAAATAAATCCTCCGAGTAAAGTAGTGCAATGGCCCCAAACTTCAGCTTTCTCCCTCCCGAATTGGGGAGTTGGGGGGCCAATGCAGAATTAAATGAGTCGCATACCTGTGTTTTTCAAGAAGAGCTAGAGAGGTATAATAGCCATCTTGAAAAGACTGGCTTCAGTTATCTTTAAGCCGATTACGATGAGATCGCACCCACGCGGCCATTACTCGCAGTCGTTTCTTTGTTTGTAAACTGCCCTGTCTGGAGCCACCCTTCAAGTTCGTTAGGAGCATTCACCTGACTAAGCTGTTCACGCAAAGCCTGAGTTTCTAGCACCTCTTTTTCAAGCAGAGTCTGTGCCATCTGCTCTAGCACCTCACGGTTATGCTCAAGCACGCTCAGGGCCATATGATGAGCGCCGTCAACGATCTGCTTAATTTCGCGGTCAATCTCTTGAGCCACTTCAGGACTAATAGATCGGCGGGGATTCGCCATCCCTTCTAGAAACTGTTGCTGCTGTTGCTTTTCGTAGGCGATCGGACCGAGCTTATCGCTCATGCCGTAAATGGTCACAGAGCGTTCCGCTAAATCGGTTGCCTTCTGAATATCATCGCTGGCTCCCGTCGAAACCTTACCGAAGATCAGCTCTTCTGAAGAACGTCCCCCCAAGAGAATTGCAATCCGGCCCCGCAGTTCGTCTTCGCTAATTAAAAATCGATCTTCTTCGGGCATCTGCAGGGTATAGCCCAGCGCACCTACGCCTCGGGGCACGATGGAGATCTTTTCGACCTTGCCTGCTCCCGGCATTAGAGAGCCAACAATTGCATGTCCGGCTTCATGGTAAGCAACAGTCTTTTTTTCCGAATCTTTTAAGACGCGACTCTTTTTCTCTATACCGGCAATCACCCGCTCAATGGCTTCATTGAAGTCCGCCATCGTCACTTCGTCCTTATCCTGACGAGCTGCCAGCAGTGCTGCTTCGTTCACTAGGTTTGCCAAGTCTGCTCCAGCAAAGCCAGGAGTGCGAACGGCAATTCGCTCTAGATCTACGTCGTCGGCAAGCCTAACGTTGGGCACGTGGACTTCCAGAATTGCCCTGCGTCCAATTTTATCGGGACGATCTACCACAACCTGACGGTCGAAGCGTCCGGGACGCTGGAGGGCTGGATCAAGGACTTCTGGGCGATTGGTCGCCGCTAGAATGACGACGCCATTGTTGGCTGTAAAACCATCCATTTCGTTGAGCAACTGGTTAAGGGTTTGTTCCTGCTCATTGTTGCCTGCTCCTGACATGGGACCGGCACCGCTGCGAGATCGCCCCAAAGCATCCAGTTCATCAATAAAGACAATGCAGGGCGACTGCTTCTTGGCCTGCTCAAATAAATCTCTAACGCGAGACGCTCCGACACCGACAAACATCTCAATAAACTCAGATCCCGAGATGCTAAAAAACGGTACGTTGGCCTCCCCTGCCACGGCTCGGGCTAGTAACGTTTTGCCTGTTCCGGGCGGTCCGACCAGCAGCACACCTTTAGGAATCTTGGCACCCAAGCGAGTGTACTTTCGAGCGTCCTTCAGAAAGCTGATAATTTCTTCTAGTTCGGCCTTGGCCTCGTCAACTCCGGCTACATCATTAAACTTGATGCCGGTTTCGCCCTCAGAATAAATTCGAGCCTTGCTCTTGCCGACGTTAAACAGACCGGCTGCGCCGCTAGGACCGCCGACACCACCGCCCCCTCGGAATATGCGAATGACCGCAGGCAGAACCCAAAAGATGAGGATAGGCGCAATCAGCCAGAAAAAGAAGCTGCCAAAGATGCCGCCGTCAGAGGCAGGAAGACCTGAGAAGTCAACATCATGCTCTCGTAGAATCCGCGTTAGGTCTGGATCGGCAGCGACAGCATTAGTAATTAAGTAATGGGGAACCGTATTGTCGTCAGTCTGTTCTACGTCCCCTTTTGCTGCGTCTTCTTTAAGCTGGTACTGGATCCGATCTTCACCGAGTAGCGCCTCTTCTACTTGGTCTGATTGAACCTGTTCAATAAACTGGCTATAGGACACTCGCTCGTAATTGGCATTAGATCCCAAGAATGCTGGCGCTAGGGTAAAAAGGAAAAAGCTCAGCCCTGCAACCAGCAGGCCAATACCAAGCAGCCTAGACCACGGTGGATTGGGCTGATTGTTGGGAGCTGTATTGCGATTAGAAGGCATGAGGAGTTAATTGATTCTGTTACTTAACAAATGGATAAAAAGGGAGATGAGTAAGCATTTCTTACAGGAGTAGGCTAACGAACCTGACGGTAGAAGTCCTCTTCCTTGCGATAGAGTCTTGATCCATTACCTCAGTACCTCATTGATAAAGAAGCCTTTCTATCTCTAGGACGAGGTACAAACAGTCTGTAGTCATTAGCGTGGAAGATATATGGCACTGATGTAAGTAATTTTTGTTGTCGAAGACGAGGAGGGTCAGCAGAAGGCACTCGGTTGTGTCGCAAATAATCAGCTTGGGTATAAGAATCCCCTGTCCCATTTAGGGACTATGCTGCCACTCCGAAGATTTTGTTGATGAAAGAGATCTGGGGAGCGTGTCACTTTTGCGAGAGGAAAATAGGCTCAAGGTGTCAATTGAGATAGGCACAGCGATGGGCCAGTACCTTGGGAATATGTTCTTCCTTCCACTGTGCCCCTGAGATCTTAGTTCTACGGTCGATTTGCTTCACCAGTGACTCA
>JBAUJD010000883.1:0-3815 GCA_049683515.1 Thermosynechococcaceae cyanobacterium
CCGGTCAGCATGGTATCAGCGCTGAGGCCGAGCATCGCAAGATATTGGAGCAGGTCTTGACGCAGCCTGCGAAAAAGTCCTTTGCTGAAGTGCTAAGCCTGATGTCCGATGTCGGTAAAGATTCAGATTTTGAGCGGGTGCAGGATGACAAAGCCGCCAATGTATTTGATTGATACCAATGTTATTAGTGAGCATCGTAAACAAAGCAGGGCTAACCCTGGCGTCAGGCAATTTTTTAAACAAGCTGCAAAGCAAGAAGCCAGCTTGTTTATTAGCGCCATCACGATGGGTGAACTCCGCTGTGGCGTTGAAGTCGTCCGTCATCGCAATGATCAGGTGCAGGCTGCTCAATTAGAAACCTGGTTGCAAACCATTGTTCATGACTATGCTAACCGCATTTTAGATTTCACTCTACTTGAAGCCCAAGTGTGGGGATGCCTGCGCGTTCCTCATCAGGAAAATGCTCTAGATAAGCAGATCGCTGAGATCGCTCTTACCTGCGGTTTGGTTCTCGTCACTCGAAATATCAGCGATTTCGCGAATACAGGGGTTTCGCTTCTCAATCCCTTTGAGGCAACTTGAGATTGTGGAGAGTTTCTTAAGCCTGAGCATCTCCTATAGTGATAGGAGGTTAGCAAATCACATCTATTACTGAAATACTTTGATTGAAAAGGGTATGGCGTACGAAGATCTAATCCAGTGCATTGCGGATCTACCGCCAGAAGGCCAACGTCAGGTAACAGATTTCATTGCCTTTATGCAGCAACGTTATGGTCGCCTTTCTCGTCTTAGTGAACAATCAGGGTCCAGTGTAGAGAGCGAGAGTTTCATTGGTGTTTGGCAAGATCGTGATGATCTCCCAGATAGCAACGCATGGGTCCGAAACGTTCGCAAATCAGAATGGATGTAACAAGGTGGCCTTGATTATTATTGATACAGATATCTTGATTAATGTGGGACGGGGTGACATTACAGCAGTTGACTGCTTGCAGAGTATCAAGCAGCAGTTCCGCTTGGCTGTCAGCGCAGTCACACAGATGGAGTTAATCGTTGGCTGCCGCAACAAAGACGAACTCAAAAAGCTAGAAAAATTTCTTCAGCATTTTCAGGTTGTTAAATTAACCAGCGGGATCACTGATCACGCGATTGATCTGTTGACTCAATATCGTTTGAGTCATGGTCTGCTAATCGCAGATGCATTGATTGCAGCAACCGCAATTGAGTATACAGAAGCTCTAATTTCTAAAAATCAACGAGACTATCGCTTTATCCCTAATTTGAAACTGAAGCCTTACCCCGGCGGTGGATGATGAAAGTTGTTATTGTAGGAGCCGGTCCCACAGGCGCAACGCTGGCCTTGTTGCTAATCAAGCGCGGTATCAGCGTAACGCTGATCGAAGTGACAAAAGACTTCCGGCGAGTGTTTCGAGGCGAAGGCTTGATGCCCAGTGGCCTAGATGTCCTTGAGCAGATGGACTTATCTGAGATTGTGAAACAAATACCCCATCGGCCTCTGACAGGCTGGGAATTTATTATCGGTGACACGAAATTGTTTCGGGTCGATGAGCCGATGGGGGCCAGCCGCCCCTGTACCCTTGTTTCGCAACCACCGCTATTAGAAGCGCTCATTGCTCAATCCCAAAGCTATGAAGGGTTTGAGTTTATCCAGGGCGTTCCTGTCAAGGATATCTTGCAAAAGCAAGATCGCATCGTCGGTGTCACTCTCAGCAACGGGCGAGAAATCACCGCCGATCTCGTCATCGGAGCAGATGGTCGAAACTCCATCATTCGCCAACGGATAGAGTTACCGTTGATCAAGCAGTCCAGTGCCATTGATGTTTTGTGGTTTAAGCTGCTCGCCCATCCTCGATTTGTTGAAGATAATGTATTTTGTTCAATCCTTAATAAGGGCTATGGGTTCAGTATCTTCCACGGGGCAGAGGCCGGGAAACTTCATCTTGCTTGGATCCTTTCGGCCCATGATGCGGCAGAACGAGGCAATCAAGACTGGGCCGAGATTTTTGCCTCGCTCTCGCCCTCGTGGTTGGCAGCGCATTTCCGTCAGCACGCCGATACGATTGAATCACCGATGAAGCTCTCGGTGGTGGTGGGTCGCTGCCCAAAGTGGAGTCAGCCAGGGGTATTACTGCTGGGCGATGCCGCTCACCCCATGTCTCCGGTGCGCGCCCAAGGGATTAATTTGGCGCTGCGGGATGTGATTGTGGCGGCGAACCATCTGGTGCCTTTATTGCAGGCCGGGGCAAGCCCAGAAGAAATAGATGCCGCCTTCTCTCAAATTCAAGCTGAGCGGGAGCCTGAGATTATTCGTGCCCAGCAGTTGCAAGAGCAGGAAGCCCGTCAAGGTGAGTTGTTGAAGGGGAATAGGGGGGTGCGATCGCTTCTCAGTAAACTCGCACCCCTAATTCGGCCAGTGGCACGATATTCTTGGGTGAGACGGCAGCAAAAAATGCGTCAAGGTGTCACTCAGGTCAAGCTCAAAGTCTGAGCAACCAGACTTCCTGAACAGATTCTGTTGAACACAACATCTTCGGAGATCTAGCAATGCTTCTCAATGAAACATCCCACCATCAGCGGCAGAAATGGCTTTTAGCCTTGCTGATTGTGAATATAGTCGCGTCTATTCTTCATTACACAGACAACCTGATTCACTTTGATGCTTATCCAGAACCTGACTGCTTTTCCCCCTATCTGACCGATTCCATTTGGTGGCTGATGACGCCCTTTGGTCTTGCAGGGTTTTGGTTCTACCGGCAACAAAAATTTCAGTTAGCTTACATTGGCCTATACGGCTACGCTCTCCTAAGCCAGCTCACGCTGGGGCACTACGTGGTGGCTCCAATCTGGGAGCTATCGCTAAAAATGAATAGCCTCATTTTGATAGAGGCTTGGGTCGCAATTCCCATCGCCATCTTTGGGCTTTGGTCCCAATTCATATTACGGGAGGGACAGTCTACCCTCTAGCTTGGCATCAAGAAAAATTTGCCAGTAACGATAGACAACCCAAAACACAATGGCTCAGCGTCACGCCGTAAATATTGCGATCCTTCGCATAGGCCCATCCCCAGAACAGGCCAATCAGAAAGGTAAACACCACAGAGCCAACGTCAAACAGAATGTGCATAAACCCATAGAGTCCAGCCGTAATCACAATAGTCCACACGATGCTGATGCCAGCTTTGCTCAAAAAGTGAAACAAAAACCCTCGATAGACAAACTCTTGCAGGGTCGCTGACACAAAGATATAGAAAAAGTAAAACGACCAATGGGCCGGTTTGCTATCAGAGCGAAACCATCCCAAAAAGTAGAGGGTCAACATCACCGCTGCCACGAGCAGGCTTACGGGCATCACTCTAAGCAGAGCAGGCTTTAGGTTTTTGCGGGTGAAGCCCAATGCCACAAAGCTGACTCGGTTCAGTCGAGCATAGACGAGCAAGACCGTACTCATCCCAATCAAGACATGATATTTGAGGTCAGAGGGAATCACCTCTGCAAACATCAGCAGAATCGGCGCAATATACACCACCAGGATCATCACCAACAGTGATACCAGAGAGCTAGGCGGCGGCGTCTTCATCCCCTAAGAAACGGGGGATGGAATCGTTACGTCTACAGGGGTGATCGTCTGGCCGAGGGTTTCTAGATCGGGCTTCAGTTTCTGGGCATTGCCCACCACGATAGTGACCAGATTTTCGGGTTGTAGATGCTTCTGAGCAGCAGCCTGCACCTTCTCTGCCGTCATCGTCTTAACGGCATTTTGATACTGAAACAGATAGTCCTCTGGATAGCCGTAGTAC
>JBAUJD010000884.1:0-2880 GCA_049683515.1 Thermosynechococcaceae cyanobacterium
CTTCTCGAAAACACCTCACTCAACTTGCTCTTCAGACAGACTCGGATCAACCCCAGCAAAGACATCGCGGAAGATGGTCCGAGCGCCGTGCCACCAGTGACCGAAAAAGAACAGAAGCGCAAAGCAAGCATGGCCGAAGGTGAACCAACCACGAGTGCTGGTTCGGAAAATACCGTCAGACTCAAGCGTTTCTGTATCAAACTCAAACGGCTCACCAAGCTGGGCTTTACGAGCGTATGACTTGACCACAGCGGCATCAGAGAAGGTTTGTCCATCCAATGCGCCGCCAGCGAAGCTTACGGTGACACCCTGCTGCTCAAAGCTGTATCGAGACTCAGAGCGTCGGAACGGAATGTCAGCCTTCACAACATTATTGGCATCGGTTAAGACGACGGGGAACGTCTCAAAGAAGTTAGGGAGTCGTCTTACAAACAGTTCGGTTCCGTCACCATCTTTGAAGATGGGATGGCCTAACCAACCCTCAGCAATACCGTCACCACTATTCATGGCACCGGCACGAAATAGACCGCCTTTGGCAGGGCTATTACCGACGTAGTCATAAAAAGCTAGCTTTTCAGGAATACTGTCGTAGGATTCACCCGACTGGACGCGGCGCTGAATCTCTTGCTGGAAGTAACTGCTGTCCCACTGATAACGAGTCGGACCAAACAGCTCAATAGGGGTTGTTGCACTCCCAAACCACATGGTGCCAGTGACCACAAAAGCTGCTGCTGCAACGGCTGCGATCGCACTAGACAAAGCCGTCTCAATGTTACCCATACTTAGAGCAGTATAAAGACGCTCTGAAGGACGTGTGACCAAGTGGAAAACGCCACCTAAAAGCAGAAGCGCACCGGCTGCAATGTGGTGAGCCACAATGCCACCGGGGTTGAACGGATTAAAACCAGTTGGACCCCAATCTGGAGCCACAGGCTGAACATGTCCGGTCAAACCATAGGGATCGGAAACCCACATGCCAGGTCCCATCACACCCGTCAGGTGCAAAGAGCCGAAACCAAAACAGAGCAAACCTAACAGAAACAGGTGACCACCAAAGATCTTAGGCAGGTCGACAACAGGATCTGAGCTGCCGTTGGGGAAAAACAGTTCCAGATCCCAATTCACCCAGTGCCAAATTGCAGCTAGGAAGAAAAGACCCGAAACCAAAATGTGCATGAGGGCGACACCCTCAAAGCTCCAAAAATTATAGTGAGCGCCTAGAAAACCAGGCACAGGTTCATAAGTCTCACCAGTAACGGTCCATCCACTCCAGGAGTGGGTAACCCCCAAGCGCGACATAAAGGGCATCACAAACATGCCCTGACGCCACATTGGATTAAGAATTGGGTCACTCGGGTCAAACTTAGCTAGCTCAAAAATTGCCATGGCGCCAGCCCAACCTGTGACCAAAGCCGTATGCATCAGGTGCACAGCCAGCAGTCGCCCTGGGTCGTTCAAGACGACTGAGTGTACGCGGTACCAGGGTAGTCCCATTGACTACTCTCCTCCTCTAAAACGTCAAAACTTTTACTTGCAGCATTTTGTTAATGTGCCGATTTTAAAATGAGCGTTCCTAAGCTGGTTTGCTAGAAAGAACTCTTTTCGATCAACACCAATAACTTTTGCCAGCTAATTCTTTATATGCCCCTCATTGAAGCATATTTGGGGGCTGCTTCACACAACCCATCAAGAATTACTGATAGAAGCGAACCCCCGCCAAAGACAGACAGGACGGGATATCGCCGCCATAGCGGCCTCGGCTCAATGCACCAAGCCCCGCCCAAACGAAGGAACGCTAGGACTGCAATTGAGTCACGGCCTGCCTCAGGGGCTGTTACAATCAGTAAAGAAATGTAACTAGCTAGCCGCGTAGCTCGAAATATAAATCAATATTTCGCAACTTTATTTTCCTGGCAGCGAGGACATAGTGGCCCGCTAGTTGGCTCAAGCGATTAAGGAGAAGAAGTGCATGTGTAGTCGTGAAAGGCAGAGGCTATTTTGAGATGGCAAACTTAACGTTCATTAATGAGGGGCAAGAACTTATTGTGCCTCATGGTTCAAACCTTCGGCAAGAGGCGTTAGATCGCAACATTAGCCTTTACAAGTTCAAGGGCAAGCTAATGAACTGCGGCGGCTATGGACAATGCGGAACCTGCGTTGTAGAAGTCGTTGACGGCATGAGTAATCTATCGCCCCGAACCGAGGTGGAAGAGCGCAAGTTGAAACGGAAGCCCGATACCTATCGCCTTGCCTGTCAGACCCTTGTCCAAGGTCAAGCGACGATTAAAACAAAGCCATAGCCCGATGTCTTCCTGTGTCTGCAAGCAACCTGATGAGTTTAGAGGCAAAGATTAGTCACATTACGGCTGCTCGAGTTTTGGCTCATCCCTTGAGACGGCAATGAAGATGCTATTCTAATGGATGACTATTGCTGCGCCGAAGTAGAGCCTATTTATTATGCAAGTTAATGATTTTGGGTTTATCGTCACAATCTTGTTTGTGCTTATTCCAACCGTCTTTTTAGTCCTGCTTTATACTCAAACCGCCAGCCGCGAAAGTGGTGATTAATGATTTTAAGAGAGTGTATCTTCACATTCTCGCATTGATGACGCCTCCAGTCGGATAGAGCAGTGATACTCTGTCTAACTGGAGGTTTTTATTAAAAATTGTCAGCTTCAGCAGGGAGGGTGCCACTTCCTGATTTGTCAAGGAAGAGATTCTTATCACTATCACTTTGGTACACACAGTTAATTTCGGGCTTTTCTTCAAGTCTGCCTGTGTAGCCAAAGGTATTGAGGCGCTGCCGACAGTCGCGAACCTGATCATTGTTGACAAGCTTGCGCTGCTGCAAGAGACCGACGTTGTTGAGACGAACCACGC
>JBAUJD010000885.1:0-5034 GCA_049683515.1 Thermosynechococcaceae cyanobacterium
TGGGTTTTCATGACAGAGAAAACCGGGCGATAAAATTCTCTCTGGAGAATTTTATCGCCCGTTCAAAGACCAGAACTCACAGATATCGATGCAGCTTCAAATCAGTTTTTTGAACTTTTGCGTGGAAGCGTCAGTGTCAAGGAAGTTTGTGAGGGTGAATTTTGATCGAGTTTGGGCTGCCCCTGATGGGCGATCGCAATCTTTCGCGAAAGGCTCAGCCCTAAACCTAATCCCTCTACTTTTCGATTTCGGGCCGGATCACCTCGATAGAAGCGGTCAAAGATGCGATCGCGATCCCCTACAGAAATCCTTTGAGAAGTATGGGTACTAGTCACCAGTACCTTTGTGGCCTGCGGTTGAGCATCAATACGAATCCAGCCGCTGGGCAAATTATATTTAATCGCATTGCTGACTAAATTTTGCAGCACTTACGTCAGTAAGTCTGGATCACCTGCAATCCATAGCTCTGGCTCAACATCCGTTTTCACCGCCAGATCAGGGGCCAGCAACTCCAAAAATGGCATGGTGCTCGCCTGACCTTTGTTGCAGTATTTTTGATAGCGCTGTTTCGCGTCAAGACCATATAATCTCTCTGAATTAGCCGTTGAATTTAGAGAGAAAGCCTCTTAAGAGTCCCACTACAAGCGCTTACAGCGTCTCTTTCGTCACTTCGACCTTGATTACTACGACTTTGCTCACACCGTAGTAGCCCTGATGGATATCCCAGAACCTTGGGTGCTCAGTATTGACCGGACCCCAATGGCAATTCGGCCCAGTGGTTTTTAATATCCTGACATTGGGCATTGCTCATGAAGGTGTCGCTTTTCCTGCTACCTCATCAAGAGAAGAACAGCATTGTGCTGAGAGGCAGAACAATCAGAGCTGAACCTACCCAACCCTGGTTCAAAAGCACTTTACTTTAGGAGTCACAGCTCGTCAGGCAGGTTCAAATTGAGATTACAGTTACTTTGACAGTGCCGAACCAAGATTAAGCGCCAATATGGCAGGAATAAGCGAAACAGCAAGGGCTGCAACGATTTGAATATCGGATAAAGGCATGTTTATAAACTCCTTTTTGGCAAGTCTGACTAGTTCACAATGTCCGTCAAATCGGACCAAAGGGGAATGGTTTGTTACATGATGAAACAATCTCAGGGCGCTCTACTGGTCTGGACTGTAGCGTGATGCATCGATCTAATACAGGCGAACTAGAGCGGTATTCCATCGCTAAGCTGTAAAAATCTGATCTGCAGAGCGCCCTCGTTTCAGGTTAGGTTGAGTGTAAGAGGGGCAGTTATTTTAACAACTGTTTGCGTTTCTATTCATTCTGCTTCGCCTGTCACCCTTATGATTGATCGTTTTTTTGAACTTTACCCTCAAATTGAGTTCGATGGCATCTTCATCGTTCTCATTTTGATTGCTCTTGAGGCGGTTCTATCTGCGGATAATGCGATCGCACTTGCAGCCCTCGTTAAAGGACTCGATGATCCCCAGCAGCAGAGACGCGCCCTCAATCTGGGTTTAGTGGCAGCCTTTGTCATGCGGATGGTGTTGATCTTCACGGCAACTTGGGTGATTCGGTTCTGGCAGTTTGAGCTATTGGGCGCGGCCTATTTGCTGTGGCTCGCGATTCAATACTTCCGATCTAACGATAGCGAGGATGAGCATCACCACGGACCTCGGTTTGCCTCGCTGTGGCAGGCGATTCCGGTTATTGCGGTTACAGATCTAGCGTTCTCTTTAGATAGTGTCACCACTGCTATTGCCCTGTCTGATAATCGCTGGCTCGTGGTGGCGGGGGGCGTCATTGGCATCATTACCCTCCGGTTTATGGCGGAATTATTTATTGGGTGGCTCGAAATCTATACCCACTTGCAAGATGCTGGGTATGTGACGGTGGGCTTGGTGGGCATCAGGCTGCTGGTCAAGGTATTTAACGATAGTCTTGTGCCGCCGCAGTGGGTGATGTTGGTTGCGATCGCAACCATCTTCATCTGGGGCTTTTCAAAACGCAATCCGGTTGAAGCGAACACGGACGAGGCAAAATTACAGGAAGTGGCAACCATGCCCGAGGCTTCAGAGCTGCCCACTCTTATGTCTGAGCTGAGTGAGCGGACTCGTGAAGAACCCCAGGCGGTCAATGAGAACGGTTAGACCCTACTACTCATAGATCCAAGACGTTAGGGTTGGCTCCCAGGCGGCTAGCTCTTCAGCCTTGAACCATAGGCTAATTTCTCGCTGAGCCGTTTCCACCGCATCAGATCCGTGGATAATGTTGCGGCCAATATCGACGCCAAAGTCGCCGCGAATCGTCCCCGGCTCTGAGGTGAGTGGATTCGTTGCACCAATGATTTTGCGAGCAGCGGCAACCACGCCTTTGCCTTCCCAAACCATGGCAACGACAGGGCCAGAGGTAATAAAATCGACCAGCCCAGCAAAGAAAGGCTTCTCTTTATGTTCACCATAATGCTGCTCGGCCAGCTCTCGACTCACCATCATGAGCTTGAGGCCCACTAGGGTAAACCCCTTTGCTTCGTATCGGCTGATGATCTCACCCACCAAACCTCTCTGAACGCCGTCAGGTTTGACAGCTAAAAATGTACGTTCCACAGATTCCTTCTCCATCAGGGGTTGATCTCCTTTCCTATGCTCAGGAACAATGGCCCTTTTGTAAAGAATGACGGCTCAAGATGCCTAGGCAAGCGGCAAGTCCCAAACGTGCTGGAGAGGGATGCTTTATCCCCTTGAAAGTGGAGTGACATAGGATCTCACCCATCATTCATGCATTCAGTCAGTTCCAAAGCTGATGAATTTGAGGGTCAAATCCAAAACCTTTCTACTAATTTCTACTAAGTTCCATTTTTATATTCTTTCATTCCCTAAAGATGCCCCTACTTACCCAGAGTAATTGGACTGACATGCCAGATGAGCAAGCCTAAACTTTTAATTAGGGTGTGAGGGTAACTATTTGGGGTGCAGGAAACGTTCTTAGGGCATCTGCTGAGCACATTTCTATGGTTGCGTTTCCCGCACAAACGTTGCCTATTGTCGGAGCGAGAGTTTATGAAATCTAGCCTTGTAAAAATTGCGGCCTTAATGATTGGCTTCGGAGTCCTTGGCTCTGTGACCCAGGCTGAGGCGATCACTGCGCTACAAAGTTTAGAAAAGCGTGAGGACATCTCTGAAGCGGTTGCACAAAAGTCTAAACAGCTTTCACCAGAGCAAAAAAAGCAGCGGGAAGAACGGAAAAAAAGGGAAGAAAGACTCCGACAGCAGCGTCAAAAGAGCACCAGTCAGCAAAAGAAACAGCAGCCTAAACGTCAGCCGCCACCACGGGCTGTTCAAAAACGTCTGCCCCAGCAAAATGCTCAAGAGCGTCAACGAAAGCTAAAGGCCGTTCAAGAGCAAAGACAACGGCAGCAAAAGGCTAGAGATAATAAGCCCAGGCAAGCTGTGCAAAAGCAAAATGCAGCAGCACGGCAGCGTAGACAAGACGCGATTAAACGCCAACAGACGTTACAGACGATTCAAAAACGTCGATCCCAGCAGAATGCTCAAGAACGTCAAAGACAGCTAAAGGCAATCCAAGAGCAAAGACGACGACAGCAAAAGGCTAACGAAACTCGGCCCAAGCCACAAGGTATTTTTCAGCAGAATGCTGTGGAACGTCAGCGTCAGTTGAAGGCCATACAGGAGCGTCAGAGACAACGGAAGGCGCTCGATCAACGACGACAGCAAACTGAAAACCGAGATAAACGATACAAGATCTATAAGCAGCCACAGAATGCTCTTGGGGAGCAACGGCAACGACAGAATGCGCTAGCGCACCGAAAGCGTATTCAGGCCCAGCGAGACAGGCGGCTTGCCTACCGTCGAAACAGACAAAACCAATATAATCAGCAGCTAGCCCAGCAACGATTGGCTTGGCAGCAGCAGAGAAATCGCGATCGCCAACGATGGTTAAAGGAGCAACGGCTCATTGAATACGAACGTCGCCTCGATCGGCTTGAAGCTCGACAGCGGTCGATCTATCGTAGTTATGCCACCCAATACAATCGCGATTACTGGAATGACGTCAATTGGCGAGAACGTGACTATTGGAACAACCGTTCGTACTGGAAAGATTCCGGTTATTGGAATGAACGCGATTATTGGAGTCGTCGTGGATATATTTGGGATGATGTACTGGTAAGAATCTTGCCCAGCTTGCTCGGTGGGTTGCTACAAGGGGGCAGTGGTTCGCCTAACTATTCCTATCAGCAGGCTAGTACCCTTTACTCTCAGGGGCCTGAGATCCTCTCTTACAACGATTTAAGTCAGGCATCCTGTGAGCCAGGCAACATTGTCATCTTGCTGCCCAATCAGAAGGTGATGTGCGCGATTCCAACCGATACTTATGTACCTGGAACCTATCAAATCACAAATTCTAGCCTAGGCTTGATTCCTGCCGATATTGATTACTAGCTAATATCTAACGGCTAACCATAGCTCAACCTATTGTTAGCCGAGGGCATTTCTGTGTCTAAAGCCGTCCGATTTGAATCGGGCTTTAGAATCATTTTATTGAACAAGCTCTGCCTGCCCTAGTAGAACAAAGTGAATGAAGCGATAGATTTAATCGCCATTCAGCGATATGCGCCCCAGACAATAAAATGGCGATCGCTGACTGCTTTGATATCTAGATATCCCAGATTGGCACCGCGAAGCTGCCCTTTGACTTCATCCAACCGGTAGGCAGCCCGCAAAGAATTGAAAAAATCTTCTTGCAAAACAGTGGGTTCGCCAGCCGCATAGATCTCAACCATCTGTCGGGCTGCTGATTCATGGCTTGGACGCATCAGATCCATCACAAACAATCCAGCCCCTGGTGCTGCCCAACGGTGAATAGATTGCCAAAGAATGCTGGGGTCAACTAAGTGATGCAGCAAACTGTTCGAAAAGATGCACTGGTAGCGATCCTGCGGTGCCGCACCTTCGGGTAAATAAGCCTGCACCAACTGCACGCGATCTTGAAGATTAGCCTGGGTAACGGCC
>JBAUJD010000886.1:0-4782 GCA_049683515.1 Thermosynechococcaceae cyanobacterium
ATGCAGAACAGGGTTCTGGGCAGCTTGGCCTAGAGCGGGATATTGAAGATGTCAGTCGGGCCAGCCACAATCTGAGGCAGGGTGTCTTTCGGCTGCTGGTGTTGGGGGATATGAAGCGGGGTAAAAGTACCTTTCTCAATGCCCTCATCGGCGAGAATCTATTGCCCAGCGACGTGAATCCCTGTACAGCTCTGCTGACGATTCTCAAGTACGGAGCCGAGAAGCGGGTGACGGTGCATTTCAGTAACGGTAATAGCCCTGAACAGCTTGATTTCCAGAGTTTTAAAGAGCGCTACACCATTGCCCCCGAAGAAGCAAAAGAATGGGCCGAAAAACATCAGCAAGCTTTCCCTGATGTCAGCCATGCGGTGGTGGAGTATCCCCTGGCGCTCCTGGAGAAGGGCGTCGAGATTGTGGATAGCCCCGGCCTTAACGATACAGAAGCCCGCAATGAGCTATCGCTGGGCTATATCAATAACTGTCACGCGATTCTATTTGTGCTGCGGGCGTCTCAACCCTGCACCATGGCCGAGCGCCGCTACCTAGAAAACTACATTAAAGAGCGCGGTCTTTCGATTTTCTTTTTGATCAATGCCTGGGATCAGGTCAAAGAAAGTCTGATCGACCCCGATGATGCCCAAGAGCTAGCGACGGCTGAATCTAAGCTACGGAAGGTCTTTCACACTCACCTAGCCCCCTACTGTAAGGTCGATGGCGCTAATCTTTATGGTGAGCGAGTGTTTGAAATTTCTGCGTTAAAAGCGCTCAGAAAGCGGATCAAAGACACCGATGCACCGCTGGAGGGGACCGGTTTCCCGGCGTTTATGGGTGCGCTCAATACCTTTTTGACCGAGGAAAGAGCCGTGGCAGAACTGCGGCAGGCTCGGACCATTGCCCGACAGATTCGGCAGCGCGTCGCTGATGCAGTAGATCGCCGGATTCCGCTGTTAGATCAAGATGTGGCGGAACTCAGGCAGCTCATTAACTCAGTAGAACCAGAGTTTGCTCAGTTAGTGGGCATTCGCGATCAGTTTCAAAGCGAGATTCATCGGCTGCGCGATCGCAAGTCTCGTCAAATTGCAGACTCCTTTCGCGACTACGTGTTTGCCCTGGAAGCCACCTTTGAAGAGGACTTCTTGAAGTACCAGCCCCCCAGCCTCAAGATTTTAGATATCTTCAATAGCGAGAAGCGTTCAACCCTAGATGTGGCTTTGAAGCAGGCGTTTCAGCAGTACGTCAATGACAAGTTTTTCGCCTGGACTCGTCAGGCAGAGCAGGAGTTAGGCATTGCCTTTGATGAGTTAGCCAAAGAAGCCGTTAAGTACGGTTCGTCTTACCAGGCCATCCTCGATCAGATTACCGAAAAATTGACCGGACGCCCCCTAGAGCCACGCCACGGCAAAGCAATTAAAGAAGAAGACAATTCCCCAGCCTGGGCGAAATGGGCGGCAGGTATCTATTCTCTAGCCACGGGCAATATCACTGGGGTCGCTATGTTGGTGGGTGGCTTTGACTTTAAGAGCATCGCCCTCAATATCATGACCGTGGGCAGTATTGCCATCGTCTCCGGTGCTTTGTTTGGGATTATGCTAGGGCCGATTGCGCTAGCGCTATTGGGCTTTGGGGTCGGTATTCTCCAGGCAGAGCAAGCCCGTACAGAGTTGGTCAAGGCCACCAAGCGAGAACTCGTTAAGCACCTGCCTCAGGTGGCTCAAGAGCAGTGGCAGCCTATTTATAGCGCGGTGCAGGAATGCTTCAACAGCTATGAGTTAGAGGTGATTCCTCGCATGAACGACGATATTAAATCTCGCCAAAAAGAGCTTGATAATCTCGTTGAGCAAAAAGAGTCCCGTGAGATTCATCGCGACAGTGAACTACAGCGCTTGAACGCTCTCAAGCAAACCGTAGCGACAGAGTGCCGTGGGGTGGAAACGGTCTATGAATCGTTGTTGGCGAGGTAAATCTGATGACCGCTGACATACCGTTAGTGACGACCCTGCAAACGGCAGTCGGTCTCTTTGAAGGACATGCAGAACTGCGGCAGCAGGTTTTGAAGGGATGCGATCGCATCTCCAACCCCAATACTCGCATCGCCATCTTTGGCCCCTTCAACTTGGCAAAATCGACTCTTCTCAATGCATTGTTGGGGGACCGACTGCTGCCGATGGATCTGATTCCGACCACCGGGGCAGCCATTACAGTCAAGGCGGGCCATGAACTTCGCACACGCATTACCCTCGCCGACGGACGTGAGATCTGTGAGAACGATACCGCGATTTTAGAGCAGTACGCCATCCTCGATGATCAACGCCGAATGCGAGACGAGGTGGCTTCCGTTGAGGTGTTCTCTCCCGCTGCATTACTGACTGGAGGCGTCGAGTTTATTGACCTACCAGGGACCAACGACCGCGCAGCCCAAGATGCTGTTGTTCAAACCCAGCTTCTGCAAGCCGATCTCGTCATTCAGGTGGTGGATGGTCGTCAACTGATGACGCTTTTAGAGCGAGAACAGCTTCGGGACTGGCTTCTGGATCAGGGCATTGCCACCGTTATTTTTGTGGTCAACTTCCTCAATTTAGTGGAGCCTGAAGATCAAAAACAGGTGATGACCCGACTGCGGTTTATTGCCGAGAGCTTTAGACATCACCTACCGGCAGGTATCAGTAATCTTTATCGTGTTGATGCCTTGCCTGCTCTACGGGCCAGAATGAGTGGTGATGGTACAGCTCTGACACAGTCGGGTCTACCGATGCTAGAGGCTGCGCTTCAGAGCTTTATTACGACACCCCATCAAGATTTACTCAACTTACGGATGCCCCGCATTCAAAAGCTGTCTGCACAAGTTCTCGACATACTGCGCGACCAAGTGAATTCACTGCAAGCTCAGCAGGCAGAACAGCGGCAGCGTCATGAGCAACGCCGTGAGATCAAGCGCAAGGCCCAAGCTCTTCTGCGGCAAGATTTTGGTGTTAAAACGCAAAAGCTACAGACCTGGCTAGGACTGGACTCTTTACTCCATCAATATGAAGCCAGTGCGACCGTGGCGCTCCAGTCAGGTGCCTTTGAGGCTTGGGTTTCTCAAATCTTACACCCCGCTTGGTTGGAGCATCAAAAGGCTGTCGTTGCCCCCATCCATAAGGCCTGTGAATTTTTTGAGCGACCCCGCCCGGCAGATCTATGGGTGGCGTTCCCAAAGCTACCGAGCTTGAAATCTACTGTGGCCCAACCGCCCAGCCCTTCTAAAGCTAGTTCTGGGAGGGATGTGACCCCGGTTGCGATCGCAACCGGCGTGGGTCTCCTGCTCAGCGGCCCCGTGGGCGCAGCCGTCTTGGGTGGAGCAAGCTATCTTTTGAACCAAAAAGAAAAGTCAGTTGGTGCTACGGCTCCTTCTGTTCCAGCGGGGTCAACTCAGGTGCAGACACAAGTGAGAGACTACCTGCTTCAGTTTAGTCAGTCGGCTGCCGTGGCGCTTCAGACTTATCAGTCCGCGACGCGATCTATTCTTCAAGATGCGATTCCAGAAGAAGCATCAGCCCATGCCTCGCAAGATCATCAGCTCCAGCTTGTGCAGTCTTTTCAAGAGCAGCTAAGCGAGCAGTTAGCTGCTCTCAAGACAGGTTGAGGGTTAGATATAACCCATCCTCATTTGACCTGTTTTAGCCAAACTCTCAAATCCTCAGCCCGCTCAAAATCAAGCAACGCTTCACCCAGTCGCTCCGTTTGCTCAAAAGAGAGAGACTCAATCGCTTTGATATCTGCTGGAGGAAGCACTCCCACTTTTCGCCTGAGCTGACGCATCACCAGCGTCTTTTCCCCTTGCTCAAGCCCTTTTTTCTCCGTCGCCTGTTCCCATTCCAAAAATGCCTGTGAAAAAGCCATAGTAGACTCTCGATCGTCAAACTCAACCTGATTCAATTCTAGCGTAACCTTCCAATTGCTCAATATCCGCAACATCAACAACCGCTGCGGATCTGCCACCGCCAAACCTAAAACATCTGAGATAGCTCCTCTCTGGACTACGCCCCGCCCCAACAGCCTCAAGATCAAAGTCTCCCGAATTTTGGGTAGCTCATCAACAGATACTAGAACGGTCCCAAAGCCCTCTACTGAAAAATAGATCCCATCTCCCCAACTGGGGTTTGTTTGAGCGCCAAAGAATTGGAGGACTGGCTTTGAGACCGTCGTCGCAATAATCCACACCAGCGGCAAATCTTGCTCAGAGAGTGTTTGCCCCTGCTGCACGGCCCTACGCCGCAGATCTTCGTGAACCCACAGCATCTTGAGCACACAACTGCGGATCTCAGTACGACTGGGAGGATTGCGATAGGGTTCTAGCAAACAGGGTCGTTGAGCAATCCTACCCAATAAATCTGTGGTCTCTTTCTCAGCTTGCTCAGCATTGGGAATAAACCAGAGATCGACCCACTTCGCTTCACCGGGAATCTCTAGGCTGCGTTGAACGGTCCCCAATGGTGTCAGTAGTTCCTCTAATAATTGTTTAGAAAGCTGGTCATAGGGCTGTTGAGTCATCAGAGAGACAGGAAAACTCCACTTATTCTAGGGGATTCTGATGCAGGATTTTGGCGTTAAAACTCAAAAATTACAGACCTGGCTAGGGCTAGACTTTTTAATCTATCAATATGAAGCTAGTACGACCGTGGCGCTCTACTCAAGTGCCTTTGAGGCGTGGGTCTCCTGCTCAGCGGCCCCGTGGGCGCAGCCGTCTTGGGTGGAGCAAGCTATCTTTTGAACCAAAAAGAAAAGTCAGTTGGTGCTACGGCT
>JBAUJD010000887.1:0-3398 GCA_049683515.1 Thermosynechococcaceae cyanobacterium
GTGCCGGTGTCACCACTTACAGCGCCAAGATTAACAGTTCGCTAGAGCCAGGTGAATATGCTCTGGTGTATCAAGATTTCTTCTATGACTTTGCGATAGATAACTGAAGGAGGCTAGTACCAAAGGACTAGCGCAATATTAGTACTCCTGATGCACATCAGTTGGGAGCTTCGATCCTAGAGGGAGATCAGTTCTGTTTCATAGGATAAAGAGGTTCAAGCGAATACATGACTTCCTAATCCAGCTTTTAGGGGTTAATCACTATTCTATCCAGGAGAACTGACGATGAAATTTAATCAAGTCACAGCACTTGCCGCTGCAGCAATTATTATTCCCCTCACCGGCACGATTGCCCACTTCAGCACAACAGAACCAGCTCTAGCTGAAACGAGTCAGCCCACTTTACTCGCTCAAAATGCTACACCACCTGCAACGGAGAACGGTAAAAAGGGCTGGGGTAAAGGGCGTGAGCAATTATTTGAGCAACTCAGTCTGACTGACGCTCAAAAAACAGAGATAGAAGCCATTCGACAAGCAGCCCGTTCTAACAAGGAGGGCAAGCGCGAAGAAATGCGTGCAGCCCGCGATAAAATGCAAGAACTTTACGCCAGTGATGCCAGTGCCGATGAACTGCGCGCGCAGCACCAAACAACCCAGAGTATGCGTCAAGCATCGGGTGAGCAGCGCTTTGAAACCAAGCTCAAAATCCGTGAAGTCTTAACGCCAGAGCAACGCACCAAGCTTGTTGAGCTGATGAAGCAAAAGCAAGAGCAGCGCGGTCGCCGTGGACGGGGTGGGCCTGGGCCTCAAAGTTCTAACTTCTAACGATAGGTTGGGCGACGTGAGTTTCTTGCATAATAGCTCGCGTCGTCAGAGTTCAAAGGTCAATTCTGTGAGCCTAGGCGTACAATATGGAAGCTCTATTCATTACTGCTGACTGCCGTGGCAAATGTTGTCCTAGAGGATATTTATAAAAGTTTCCCCGCCCGCAGCCGGAAACAGAAGCCGGAGGCAGGCGAGCATGCCAACACTTCGCCCACGGAAGATCAGGCAACTAGCGTGCTGCGACGCATCAATCTTACGGTGAAAGACAGTGAGTTTATGGTACTGGTGGGGCCATCGGGCTGCGGCAAGAGCACCCTACTGCGCCTCATTGCAGGGTTAGAGGATATAACGGCAGGTAATATTTGGATTGGCGATCGCAAGATTAACACCTTACCTCCCAAAGACCGAGACATTGCGATGGTGTTCCAGAGCTATGCGCTCTACCCGCACATGTCGGTCTACAAAAACTTGGCCTTTGGATTACGCCGAACCCGCTTCAAAAAGGCGAAAAACGTTGATCGGAAAGTACGAGAAGTGGCTGAAAGCCTCCAGATTGAATCACTTTTAGATCGCAAGCCCAAGCAGCTTTCGGGTGGACAGAAGCAGCGAGTCGCCTTGGGTCGGGCAATGGCCCGTGATCCACAGGTCTTTTTGATGGATGAGCCTTTATCTAACTTAGACGCTAAGCTTCGCGCCCAAACCCGCGCCCAGATCGTGAAGCTGCAGCGGCAGTTGCAGACCACGACTATTTATGTCACTCATGATCAAACCGAAGCGATGACAATGGGCGATCGCATCGCCGTTATGGATGGGGGCGTGATTCAGCAGATTGCGCCGCCACTAGAACTTTACCGCTCCCCTGCTAATCGCTTTGTGGCGGGGTTTATTGGCTCACCCCCCATGAATTTCCTGCCCGTAAAGGTGAGTGGCCTATTGCTACAGCATCAACAATTTAAGCTCCAGCTACCGGATGAATGGGGCCAAGTGCTGCAGCAATACCAAGGAGAAGTCGTGACGCTGGGGATACGCCCAGAGCATTTGACGCCCGTAAGTGAGGGTGGCATTCCGGTTCAGGTGGAGTTAGTGGAGGCACTGGGGGCAGAGACTTATTTGTCGTGTGCGATCGCAGGTGATACATCGCTATTTCAAGCCAAGATTCCACCGGAGCAGAGGGTTGAGATCGGTGATACCTTATTTTTGGCTCCTCAACTGGACCATGTTCATTTATTTGATAGTGAAACCGGAATGGCTCTGCGGTAAATCTGTATGTTCTAGAGCACCTCGAATAACAAATTCGCTTTAGCCATGATTTAAGAGACTGTTCACATGACACAAAAGAAACGCAGACTATTCACCAACGAGCAGAAAGCTGAGACCATCCGTATTGTCGAGCAAGCTGACAAGTAGGACAACCGAGGACTCTCTAACTTAACTGTCCACTTTTTTGGGACAAGGTTATACCGCCGCTGAACAGCAAACGTTGTCTAACTCAGGCTGCTGTTAAGACAATATCTGAAAACTGACGAACAAGGTGCGATCGCAATATCTTTGCTAGGCTTCCTGCACAAAAGTATGCTTCGATAGCACTTGAATCCCACTAATGTACTGCGCCGTTGACCAGCCACATTGAACCGTGAGCTGCTCCCAGTTTTGCACCGAGAGCATCATCCAGAATAGATCGGTTGCTTCTTCCACGCTCCACTCAGTTGCTAGCATTCCATCCCACTGAAGGGCTTCAATGGCCGCTTGACACCCCTCCCTCATTGCCAGCATTCGGTCACTCCAGGCTTTCGCCGCAGCTTCATCGGTTTCTTGCATCACCAGCAACGACTTCGCCACCCCATAAATCTCAGGGATATAGTTTCCCCAGCATTCAATATAGGCTTCTAGGCGCTCGACGCCAGTCGTTGCGGCCCTTGAGGCTGCTAAGCGTTCGTCAATTCCCAAGACCTGATCCATGTGACGGGTTGTCGCTACCAGCAAGTCCGCCCGTGAGCTGAAATGAAGGTACACCGCTTGCCGGGAGATGCCTGCGGTAGTTGCGATCTCACTCATACTCACCCCCTTGCCACAATGCGCTTCCATTAGCCTTTGGGTGGCTTCAAGAATGCGTGTTCGCGTCTCAATCTCTTGACTTGACATGGTGTAAATCTTTTGGCTTGACACACTGTAAAGTGTGACTTAGAGTTTACATAGTGTCAATTGACACCGTGTAAAGAAACGCTTGGAGTTTAAACATGAAGCTACTTATTTTCGGAGCCACTGGCAGCATTGGACAGCAGTTAGTTGATCATGCGCTGGCCCAGGGGCACATCGTCACCGCCTTTACTCGGAATCGTGAAAAGGTCGAGCAAAAGCATGAAAACCTGAAAGTCATTCAGGGCGACATCATGAATGTTTTATCGGTGGCCCCTGCCGTCCAAGGCCAAGACGCGGTGCTGTGTTCCGTCGGGGCCGGACGGAAGGGCATGATTCGGTCAGAAGGCACCCGACACATTATTCAGGCAATGGAGAAAGCGTCCGTTCGCCGGTTGATCTGCCAATCGACCCTAGGGGTAGATGAGAGTTGGGGC
>JBAUJD010000888.1:0-3924 GCA_049683515.1 Thermosynechococcaceae cyanobacterium
GATACTAGGGGCGATCTCCAGTGCTTAGGGGTTTACGGACTGATTAGGGATTCACGGAGGTCGTAACCCACTGCTCAGACTGGTCCTGCACATACAGACACCGATGCTGTGGATCGGTTCGCAATTCTAGGTGATCAATACGATCTGGCTCTAGCAGTAATAGGCAAAATGAGCTGACGGGATGTTTGCCATCCACCCCTTGAGCAACCGTCTGAGCAATGACTGGCAGACCTGGGGCAGGCCACGTAAACTGTTCTCGCGCAGCATCAGAAAGTGATTGCCACATTAAAACCCGCTGTTTTTGTAGGTCTTGATCAGCGCAGTGTTCATCAATGCAGGCAAGCTGCCCCGAAATCCGAAACTGCTCCCGCGTTTTCGGGAAATACCAACAAGCCTCAGCCCATGCCTGATCACGAATTTGTTCTATCTTGGCGCTGCGAGCATCCGTTACAAATTTAAGCTGATTAGATGCCTCTAGAAACCCACGAAAGACAACGGTTCGATTGGCCGGTCGTTGAGCAAGCGTCAGCGTTGCAAGCTGCAGATAGCGAGCATGGGCAAGGGAACGATTGCGATGTAGGGCGCGAGCCAAAACAGATCGCCAAGGTGCAAGCAGAGTCATAGCATTTGGTTTGTGCTGGTTTCGCTCAGGGATGACTTATAAAAGATTCAGCCTTGTCTCATGAATCGCAATTGATATCAATATATATTCAAGCATGGGATGCGGTTTGAAAAAATAGCCAGTCTCTTACCTTATAGGCTGTATGAAAAGTATTAAATGTGCTGCATTGGCCCCCTAAATCCCCCATTTTGGGGGACTTTGAACTTCAGAACCCCCCAATTTTGGGGGGCAGGGGGGCCAATGCAGAGTTTAATTGGGCTTCTAAAACAACCTCTTAGCCTTTTGAACCTTCTACTGCAGAGGCTTTCGTCTTGAGTAACTCTCAAAGCTGCGCTAGTAAGCTAAAAACAATTGCTGACCCCAATCGGCTTTCGATTATCAAGCTTTTGATGAACGGCCCCCAGCACGTCAATGAGCTGAACACGGTTTTGGAGCTAGAGCAGAGCTTGCTCTCTCATCATCTCAAGGTGCTTAGAGAGGCAGGGTTCGTTCAATCTAAACGCGATGGGAAAGCAGTTCTTTACGCCTTGACCCCAGAGATTCAGAGTTCAACGCAGCAGGGGCTAGACCTGGGCTGCTGTGAGTTTTCGTTTACGACCTTTTCTATTAAATGAGTATGAATCGAGCAACGTTCTTACGGCTGATGCCCCTAGGCTTTGCGATGGGATTGGGTGTACAAGCCTGTGATTCAGCCGTGCAGTCGAAGGCTGATAGCAGCAAGCTGGTCCTCACCGGATCGAGCACCGTGGCTCCGCTGGTTTCAGAAATAGCCAAGCGCTATGAAAAAGAGAATCCTGGTGTTCGCGTTGATGTTCAGTCCGGTGGCTCTTCGCGAGGCGTTGCTGATGTGCGGCAAAAGGTAGCCGACATCGGTATGGTGTCGCGATCGCTCAAAGACGACGAAGCCGACCTCAAAGCATTCCCCATCGCCAAAGACGGCATCGCCATGATTGTCCATAAAGACAATCCCATTACTCAGCTCACCGAAGCGCAGATTCTAGACATCTACAAAGACAAAGTCAACAACTGGAAGCAGGTGGGCGGTAAAGATGCCCCAATCACGGTGGTCAATAAAGCTGAAGGACGTTCGACGCTGGAGCTGTTTCTCAAATACTTTAAGCTGGAAGCGCCAGACATCAAGGCCGACGTGGTGATTGGCGATAACGAACAGGGCATCAAGACCGTAGCCGGAAACCCCAATGCAGTGGGCTATGTGTCCATTGGAGCGGCGGAGTTTCAGGTCAAAAATGGCGGAGCCATTAAGCTTTTGCCCCTCAATGGCGTTACGGCTTCTCTAGAAACGGTAAAGGATGAAACGTTCCCGCTGTCGCGACCTCTGAATCTGGTAATTAACGACACACCGACCGCAGCCCAGCAAAAGTTTATTGACTTTGCCCAGTCTCAGCAGATTCACGATATTGTTTTGGAGCAGTATTTTGTCCCTCTATCGTAGCGATCGCACCTTGAGAGCGCGTCACTTTTTCGAGAGCATGCTAGAAGGTGCTCAAACCCATAAATTTGGTCGCATCTAGCGCTTGGGGGCGGGGTGAAGGCCATACCGAAACCCCTTACGCTTTTAAAGAAAAGCGCAAGGGGAATGGGCATTGTGCCATTGCTCGACAAGTCGGTGAGTTAGCTAGCAGACCCTACTGCATCCTTAGCCAGGTACTTTTCTAGCTCAGTAAGCGCATCGGCATCTACCTTAGTTTGCATGGGGCAGAACTTCGGGCCACACATCGAGCAGAACTCAGCCGTCTTATAGATATCGGCAGGCAGCGTTTCGTCATGATATTCCTTGGCCCGCTCTGGATCGAGGGACAGCTCAAACTGGCGGTTCCAGTCAAAGTTGTATCGGGCTGCAGAAAGTTCATCATCGCGATCGCGCGCTCCCGGACGGTGACGGGCAATGTCAGCGGCGTGGGCGGCAATCTTGTAGGCAATCAGGCCAGCGCGAACGTCTTCGGCATTAGGAAGCCCTAAGTGCTCTTTAGGGGTTACATAGCAAAGCATAGCAGTGCCGTACCAGCCTGCCATGGCCGCGCCAATGGCAGAGGTGAGGTGGTCATAACCTGGTGCAATATCCGTCACCAGTGGCCCTAGAACATAGAAAGGCGCTTCAGAGCACTCTTCCATTTGCTTACGGACGTTGAATTCAATTTGGTCCATAGGCACATGGCCTGGGCCTTCTACCATCACCTGCACGTCATGTTCCCAGGCGCGGCGGGTGAGCTGACCGAGGGTTTTTAGCTCTGCCAACTGCGCTTCGTCAGAGGCATCGTGGGTGCAGCCCGGTCGCAAAGAATCACCCAAACTGAACGAGACATCGTACTTTTTGAAGATTTCAATGATGTCGTCAAAGTGGGTATAGAGCGGATTTTGCTTGTGGTGGTGTAGCATCCAGCGGGCTAAGATGCCGCCGCCTCGCGAGACGATGCCAGTGATGCGATCGCGAACCAGGGGCAGATGCTCAATTAAGATGCCAGCATGGATAGTCATATAATCGACCCCCTGCTGAGCGTGCTTTTCGATAATGGCTAAAAAGTCATCCGGCGTCAGATCTTCGATATTGCCGTGGACGCTTTCGAGGGCTTGATAGATGGGTACAGTGCCAATGGGTACCGGAGAATTTTGAATGACAGCGGTCCGGATCACATCTAGATTGCCGCCCCCGGTTGAGAGGTCCATCACCGTATCGGCACCGTACTTAACGGCAAGATGAAGCTTCTCTAGCTCTTCGTTAATGTCAGAGGAATTGGGTGACGCACCGATGTTGGCGTTGACCTTACAGCTAGAGGCAATGCCAATCGCCATTGGTTCTAGATTGGTGTGGTTAATGTTGGCCGGGATAATCATGCGGCCCCGCGCCACTTCTGCGAGAATTAAATCAGCCGGTAGCTTCTCTCGCTGGGCCACGTAGTTCATTTCTTCGGTGACCACACCCTGACGGGCGTAGTGCATTTGCGAGACATTACTCTGGCCCTGTCGCTTGGCGACCCATTCACTGCGCATATTTAGTTCCTCTAATTGACAGCTTCCCTCCGCCGGTGCTAACCGGTCTCAGGTTCTCAGGGTGTGATCTCAGCCTGACGCTTCAGGCACCCCTAGCTAATCAGAATCGTAACATTTACCTAGAAAACTCACACTGAGATTCAGTAAAGTTTTAAGAGTTTGCTTGAACACCAACCTCTCTATTCTCCAATGCTAGACTATAGACCAGCCTGCATAGGATGAGCCGATGGATTCTCCGTTTCCTGGCATGAATCCCTATCTAGAGAACCCCACGACTTGGCCCAATCTCCATA
>JBAUJD010000889.1:0-7403 GCA_049683515.1 Thermosynechococcaceae cyanobacterium
GAGCAGGCCTACGATTACAACGTCAGCCTCAACGCATACCACCCCATTACTCAAATCAGCGACAATGACCTGAAAATGGTGCAGACCTGTCAGACGGATGAAAGCGTATTGGCGCTAGATTAGCGAATGGCTCTTGTGAACAGAACCATTCACCTTGCTCAAGACACCTAGTTCAGGAACAGATCTGATTCTAGATTCAGATTTAAATCGGTTTGCGGGTCAATTACTCTGACCTCAGCTTTTTTGCGACCGCTCAAGAGATATCCCCCAAGTGCGCCTGCACCTGTGCCAGCGAGTACTTTAAAAATACCCACTTTGCCAAAAACCTCTGAGATCACTGCTGCAGCAGCGCCACCGACCAGCGCGCCTTGCCAGATGCGGTCTGTATTACGACCCCGCTTCACTTCTTCGGTGCGCGTGATAACGTCTGAGGAAGCTTCAATATTGAAGCGAGTCCCATCTTTAAGAATCAAGGTGTCTGCCACAAACTGAGTGCCGTCTTGCTGAGGCTGAAGCTTGCCTTCAATAGTGCTGCCTTGGGGAATTAGAATGGTCCCTTGTGAAGAGCGGACGGCTCTTGTGGTGGTTAGCGACAGCGGCAGCGTTTCATCGGGTTTGAGAATGATGCGCTCTGCATCTGCGTAGGTGGTTTCAATCGTCGTGCCCTGAGCAATCCGAACTCGACGGGAAGAGCCTGGGAAAGTCTGAGCCGTTGCGGGCTGTGGTGTCAAGAATGGGGTTAGACTACCGGCACTCAGTCCGAGAGCCAGTAAGGTGGCGAGTCCGGTTGTTGATATAAATCGCTGCTGTGTCATGGGGATGTCCTCAATGCCAGTCGTGCGGGAATACCAAGATACTCCCGAGGTTCGTTTTACCTATTTTGAGACCCATTTCATTCTGTAAAGTTCCGGCCCCAAGAAAAGCTCCAAGATATCTTTTTTGCTCTTGGGACTTTTCAGTTGGGTGACGCCTCACAGATTTGTTCATTGCCTTAACGACTGACTGACTTTGCCTTCTCTCCAACGATTGAACTGCGCCTCAGTGACGCCTGTACCCACAAGAGCACCGAGATGTAGGGCGTCGAGATCGGTCAATATCATTGCCACAAACCGATCTTCTTGACTAATGTTGTGTTGCTGCGCGAAGCGTCTGATCAGGCTCTCTGTTTGTTGTCCATGTAGCCCTTCTCTAATGACGTCACCAATACAGGCTTTACGCTGTTGCCGATGACGAACTCTGAAAAAGGGGTTACACCAATATCACGGGCATTATCCACAAGAAATGAGATCGCCTCTCTATGGTTCATGATCATGACGGTCTCTTCAGGCACCTTACCTTCGGCTGAAATATTGTTCTCGATCAGCTTTAGGGTATCTAATTTGGAGTAAGTATTACCCTCAAGACGGCTGGAATTATAGGACAAGTCAATCAGTAATCTGTTGAGAATCTGTCTAGCGTATGTCCCCGCCGCCATTGCAGTATCGAGCCTCTTTCCGTTTTCATAGAGTTCCGCTCTAGTGGCTTCTGGCAGATAGAACGTTTGATTAGCACTGTAGTCGTCTAGCAAATCTTTGTTGTACGTCACACGCTTCCTGGCATAAATAGGAAGGTCGAGATACTGCAGCCGTTCTTGATTCTCTTGCCTGAAGACATTGGCTTCTGGGTACAAAGCACTGACCGATGGCTCATTGACTGAATAGTATTTAGTGCTGCTTGTGATACCTTCTTTTTTCACTTTCCCCTGTCGAACAAGCGTTGCCAGCCTGCGCTGCAGTGTCTTATCTGGTATCGAAAAAGAGAGCTGTGCTTTAATCTGGCCTCGACTTAGCCCTAACGACGCGGCCTGAACAAGGGCAAAAATTTGGTCAATATCTGATGTCGTCATGTTGAGAATCTCTATGGCCGAAGATAAGGACATCTTAGGTCACTAAGGCCAAGTAGAGACACATCGAGACCTTAAGGTGGCCTAAGATAGGCCACATTCTGGAATATTTCACCTCACCCTGCTCTAGAACTTTATGAGGCTAGGAATTTTGGGAGGCTTGCCACTGATGAGAAAATGCAATCGCCTGTTCAGTGGTCTTAATTGTGCCGTCTGCTTGTGCTATTTCTAAGGCTGTTAGCAGTTTCCCGACTTGAGGCCCAGAGGGTAAGTCAAGTGCCTGCATTAGAGTTTTGCCTGACACTAGTGGCTGGGGGTGGGCAATGGGGTTATTGGGATCTAAATAGGCTTCAATCAAGGGCTGTATGTCTTCTAAGCAATGCTGTGTAGCCATCAGCCATAAAACTAAACCTGGAAATGCCGAATCCACCTGCTGAAACAAAAAATACTGTTCACGCCGCGAGAGTTGACCGAGCGATTTCATCGAGACGACCTCCCAACCCTGCAGCAGCGAAAGCACAAGGTTTGTATCTGCTCGCGCGTACTTGAGTTGACCTAAGGTTTGCTTGGCACGCTTTAGGTCGGGTGCCAAAAGCCCCAAGAGCTTCACCAAGCTGATTAACGTTCTTTGAGCAGCTTCATTGCCTTGGGCGCTAGAGCAAAAGGGCTTTGTCAATAACGGCAGCGCATCGGGCCAAATGCCCTTCAGTTTTTTCAGGGCTAGGTCAACGGCTGCAATGCGGTCGAGTCCGGCAGCGGTTGCGTGTGGGAACCAATCTGTGAGCAGCCCATCTTGCCAAAGTTGCTGGAGCCAAACCGCTCCATGGGGGTGAGAGAGTAGATAACCCAGCTCAACACGAACGCGCTCTGCCGACATCTGCTTCAAGAGGGGCGCAAACTGTCGAATGGTGTTTTGGGTCTGGGCGTCTAGCTTAAAGTCGAGCTGAGCGGCTTGGCGATAGGCCCGCAATAACCGCAGCGGATCGTCGCGAAAGTTCTGGGGCGCAATCATGCGCATGATGCCCTGCTCGATATCCTTGATGCCGCCAGTCGGGTCAGCGAGGTCTTGGGTGTGGGGGTTCGATGCGATCGCATTAACCGTAAAATCGCGCCGCATTAAATCATCGGTGAGCGTCTCTCCCATCTGTTCTGCAAAGTCTGCTGTGGCATGGGGGAACACCACGCGGGCGATGTGACGTTTGGCATCGAGCAATACAAAGCCAGCCTGATAATGCTGCGCAATGGCTTGGGCTGTTTCCACCGCACGGCTGGGCAACATAAAATCTAAATCTAAATAGGAGGGCGATCTCCCCCGCAGGACATCCCGAACATAGCCGCCTACAAGATAGGCCGACTCAGGAATCCAGTCCAAATCGAAGGGCCACTGGTGCGTGGCAAACTGGGGTTTGGTGAAACTCAAGATCAGCGATGTATAAAAATGGGCGAGGAGAGACTCGAACTCTCACGACCGAAGCCGCTACATTTTGAGTGTAGTGCGTCTACCATTCCGCCACTCGCCCAAGCGTAAAGCTTAATCATTATACCTAAACTGGACCGTTCGTCTGTCTGAACGGCAAAGTTTGTTGGTAGAGCCAGATATGATGCAGAGAACTTCGCTCTGTTATTGTCTAAATCTTTATGCGCTGGCGTCGATTGCTCCGCTTAAAACCATTTGCCCTCTCTATTTGCTTGATATTGAGCATCGCCTGGATTGGGACTGCTCAAGGAACCCCGCAGCCCTCTAACTATGCGATCGCACAAAAGACTCCCTTCAATCGGCCCAGCGACTATCCCCTCAACCAAACGCTAGACCCAGAACTCTACCAGCCCGTCGCCGATTGGGTCGGTCGTCTCATTCTACCGCCTGCGCCGCAATCTCAAGACTGGGTATGGCTAGAGGTTTACCACGCCCCCACCCAATATCAAGACTGGACCGGCAAAAGGGTCCGGCTGGAGTGGGGGAAGGCAGCCCAAGCCTATGTGCAGGCCACCACTCGAACCCTTGACTTCTCTGCCGAAGCCGAAGCCAGCGAAAAGATGGGAAATGTCCATCCGGTCAGGCTCAATCGTCGCAAAGTGGGGCCGCTCCAGTCGTTAGCGGGGGCGCGGCCTCAGGATGATGTCATTGTGAGGGTCGATCCTCAGATCGTTCAAGAGGGTAATCTGCCGATTCTCAAAATCACGACGGATCCGGTTCAGGTGCCGGAACGCTACTACACGGTGGTCAAAATTCTGAAGCCTCTTCAAGAACAGGGACAAGCTATTGCGCCCCCTTGTTTTGAAAAAATCTGTCCTCAAGAGCGGTTTGAAGTACAGCACTATAATGCTGCTTCGCAGACCTTTAATGGCCCCCAAGAGGTGATTCGGATTCCCCAGGTGCCAGCAGATGCTCAAGGCGTCTATCGCTCAACAATTCATCAGCTCGCGCAGTCCCCGGCAGGACAAGACGGATGGTATGTCTATGGCGCTAAAAATGCTGAGGGGATATTCGTGGCCAAGGCTATTGCACCCCGTTCTCTTTTAGAACTAAAGCCCACTGAGATTCTCATCGGCAAAGCTGCGACCTATCGCCAGCAGAAGATTGAGGCAAAAGGAACGGCCCATTCTATCCTCGTCGCGGCCCAGGCAAAGAATGCCGACGCCGTTTTAGCAGACTGGAAGGAAGGAGATCGGGCCTTAGTTCTGCATCTATTTGGAGGAATTGGCGGTGAAAAAGCCGAACCTCAAGGTGTCATCGGTACCGTTTCGGGACATTTTGGCTTCGGCACCGCCCAGGTGATTCGAGATCCGCTGACTCGCGATCTTCGGTTTCAGATTGAGTATGAGCAGGTCTACGCCCATAACCCTGACGGTATTGTAGCCGGTCCAATCGATTGGGCCGAGTATATGGGTAACCTCCAGCGGGGGTGGCTTGGCGATCGCCCAGTCACCGATGTGTTGGTGAAGCTACCGGCCATAACAGAAGACTACGACTTTGACGGCATCACGATTTCGCCGATCACTGAGCTAAAACATCAGCTCCAGCTCATGGCCGCTCGCTACCGCACCGGAGACGGCACCGGAGCGGCCCTTGTCACCCCCGCAAAGTCCTGCGTTCAAGATTCGGGTCAGGCGCTCTACACCACTATTAAGGTGATCGAAGAGCAGGTGAGCCGATCTGCGGGGGTTCAAGCCTGGTTGCGATCGCATCCTAACAACCCTCAGAATCAGCGTTTTCAAGAGCTAGTCGCGCTGGGACGTCATCTCGAAAGAGAACTCGCGCCTTTGGGAATTGTGCGATCAGACTGGCAGCAAAATGCTGAAGTGGTGGCAGGCATCCGTCCACAGCAAGGATTTGTCAACGACGAAAATGTGGTGACTCAAATTCTAAGCTGGCGTACCCTCATTCCTCAGGTGGCGCATCATCGGCTGACGACCCTGTTTCGAGCATCTGGTGCCCAGCTTTGGTATCTAAATACCAACCAAGTGGGGGGATGGGATGCCAGTATTACCCCTCTGGCCGCAACGCAATTATTAGGAAGGTGGCTTGTCATTCCCTATCTTTTTTCGCGGTTGATTGAGGCGCTGACGACCTGGCCCAGCATTGAGGGTTGGCTGATCTCTGGAGTCATTGTAGTGGCCTATGCTGCAATCACCCTAACCTGGGGCTGGCAACAAGGATTTTTGCAGCGGCTTAGGGCAGCAAAGCCCCAGTCTCGTCAAACCATCATCAAGGTTGCGGCCTGGACCTTCTTTGCCCCGGCACTCCTGGAAGAAATTGGGTTTCGGGTGTTATTGATTCCCCACCCCACTGAATTTGTATTGCCCCGAACCATGCTGTTATGGGTTTGTATCAGCCTGGGCTTATTTATCGTCTATCACCCCATCAATGCGCTGGCGGCCTACAGGCAAGGTAATCCAACTTTTTTTCAACCCATATTTTTGAGTTTGGCGGCACTATTAGGAATCGCTTGCACATCAATGTATCTGATCACAGGATCATTGTGGCCCAGCGTGGTGCTGCACTGGCTTGCCGTTGTCGTTTGGCTGCTGTGGCTCGGCGGCATAGAACGTTTGCGTCTAGCACCAATTGAGCGAACACGTTGAATCAACTATGCAATGAAGGGCAGGAACTAAGGTAGATTAAGTCAATCTTGAGGTATCGGTGAATCAGGCTCGTCAATCGTCATGCAGGATTTCACCGAATGATTTGGTTATCAGCAAATATCTATAAGGTCTATCTCAGTCTTCTAACCATTATTGGGCTATATAGCCTCCATAAGGTTTCAATTGTATGGCGCTATTATCGGTATAAAAATAATGTGCCTCATCCCCCCCGATACTATTGCGATTGGGAGCTGCCCTCTGTAACAGTCCAGTTGCCGATCTTCAATGAGATCAACGTGGTTGAGCGTCTCCTCAACGCCATTGCCCAACTCAACTACCCTGCAGACAAACTAGAGATTCAGGTTCTCGATGACTCTATCGACGAAACACAACTGCTCTGCCAGTCTAAAGTTGAATCGCTGCAGGCTCAAAATCTCAATATTCACTACATTCACCGCACCGATCGCACTGGGTTCAAAGCCGGTGCGCTAGAACATGGACTGACCTCTGCTTCTGGTGAACTCGTCATGATTTTTGATGCTGATTTTGTGCCGGAGCCTGACACCTTGATCAAGATGGTGCATTACTTCTCAGACCCAGCGCTGGGCATGGTACAGGCGCGGTGGGGACATATCAATCGCCATTATTCAAGAGTGACGGAGGTGCAGGCTCTGATGCTGGATGGGCACTTTGTCACCGAGCAAACGGCCCGCAATCGGTCTGGCTGCTTTTTTAATTTCAATGGCACTGCCGGAATCTGGCGAATCGATGCTATCGCAGATGCAGGGGGCTGGCAACACAGCACCGTCACTGAAGACTTAGATCTTTCTTATCGGGCGCAGCTCAAGGGCTGGAAATGTATTTACCTGCCAGAGATTGTGGTTCCGGCAGAGCTGCCGATGGAGCTAAATTCTTTTAAGGCCCAACAGTTCCGATGGGCAAAGGGAGCGAGTCAAGTTGCCAAGAAGCTGCTGCTGCCTGTGCTCAAGTCAGATATCCCCTTCAACGTCAAAGGGGAAGCCTTTCTCCATTTGACCAATAACTTTAATTATTTACTGCTGCTGGTGCTGCTACTGCTGTCACTTCCTTACCAGCTTTATCTCACCCAAGCCCCCTGGCAGCATGGGGTCTTTATTCATTTGCCCCTATTTGTGGCGACAACCTCTAGTTTGCTTGGTTTTTACTTCGTGTCTACCCGTGAACAAGCCCTAGCGCAATCCCCGTGGAAGTTTTTTAAACACATCATTTTACTGATGAGTATTGGCATTGGGATGAGCATCAATCAATCCCTTGCCGTCTGTTCTGGGTTATTTGGTGGCGGCGTTGACTTTGTCCGCACGCCCAAGCACGGAGTCGTTCACCGTCAAGAAAGCTGGAAGTCTAAGAAATATCGGGCGGCTAAAAACCTAGTGCCCTATCTAGAGCTGTTTATGGC
>JBAUJD010000890.1:0-4046 GCA_049683515.1 Thermosynechococcaceae cyanobacterium
GGCGGGGTCGGTAGCTGAGGAGCGGTAGGCGGCAAGATCTCACTGGGCGGGGGCAGCGGTTCCTCGTCCGGTGACTCTATGGGGGGTGGCAAAATAGGGTTGGGGGGAGTGTTAGGTAATCCTGGAGGAAGTTGCTGAGCCAAGACCGTATTGCCCAGACCCCAGACCCCTAGAAGGGAGCCTTGCCAAAGTCGGAGGAGAAAGGGAAGCGATACGGACTGCATAGTGGAGTCACAATATGGATGGGCTGGGATGATGTTCTGTTTGAGCAGTATTGTGGTTGCTTAGAGATATGTTTTATCTGCTGCTGTGACGATTCCGTTTTAGGCTCCTGTAGCCTGCTTTTATCTAATAGATGAAAATGCTCAATGAGCTTATAGGAAAACTGGGGCATAAAAAAAATTTGAGATCAGCACTCTTTCAGGCTTAAATGCGCAGATTAACACTGAATTGATGGATCTGATAGTACAAACTCTCTAGAATCTTGTCACCCAGATTACCGCAATTAAGTAGTCTTACCGAACTGAGATTGCGAGATCGTTCTAGTACTGAGATCTGAAGATAGTCCATCAGTATTATGAATCTGCGTGTGGTAGTTTCAGAACTTCAGATCTCGCGCATAGCTGATGGTTTATTTGCAGATCTCAGTACTAGCAGGCTTGATTAGAACCGAGATCTCCTGTGAGGTGTCCCCCAGAATTCTGTAAGCTAGTTCTAGGTCAGTTCGCCATGATCGGCTGATCCAGTTTACTGACGGTAACGCTTAACTTTATGTCCGCTTCTGTGTCTAGCTCCACTGTTCGTATTGGTTCCCGTAAGAGCCAGCTTGCTCTCGTCCAAACTCACTGGGTCCAGGGCGAACTTCAGCGACTTCACCCCGATCACACCTTTGAAGTCTGTACCATGAGCACCCAGGGCGACAATATTTTAGATGTGGCCCTCGCCAAAATTGGGGATAAGGGACTGTTTACCAAGGAGCTAGAGGTCTCCATGCTCAAGCAGGAAACCGATCTAGCGGTGCACTCCCTCAAGGATCTGCCTACAATGCTTCCAGAGGGATTGGGCCTTGGCATCATTACAGAACGAGTTGATCCTGCCGATGCCCTGGTGGTGCACACAGACTATCAGGAGTATCAGCTAGAGACGTTGCCTGCCGGTAGCGTGATTGGTACCTCTTCTCTGCGGCGTTTGGCTCAGCTTCGCTACCATTACCCTCACCTAGAGTTCAAAGATATTCGGGGTAACCTGAATACGCGCTTGGGCAAATTAGATGCCGGTGAGTATGACGGTATTATTCTGGCGGTGGCGGGTCTGCAGCGACTTGATTTTGGCGATCGCATCCATCAGGCTATCCCGGCAGAAATCTCGCTCCACGCCGTCGGTCAGGGAGCCTTAGGCATTGAATGCCGCCAAGGAGATGAAGATATTTTGGCCTTGCTGCAGGGGTTAGCCCATCAGCCCAGTACCCAACGGTGCTTGGCAGAGCGATCGTTTTTGCGAGAACTAGAGGGGGGCTGTCAGGTGCCTATTGGGGTTAATACCAGCTTTGAGGGCGATCAGCTCACGCTGGTGGGTATGGTGGCGAGTTTAGATGGCAAGCGGTTGATTAAAGATCAGGTGACTGGCACTGATCCAGAAGCGCTGGGCCTTGAGCTAGCCGGAAAGGTGCGAGAGCAAGGTGCTCAAGAGATTCTAGATGAGATTTTTGCTGAAGCACGTCAAAATACTCAATAGAACCACTTCGCAGGTCCACCCTTAACGCCGTGCTCTCTGTTGTCCAACCCAGCGTGAATCCTGTTGATGCTCCCCAGCACCCGTGGCCGACGGGCTATATTTTTCAAAGCCCTGGTGGACAGTTTAGCTATCGCGTCATCGGTCCCTGTTGTCGTTTGTACGATCGCGAACAGTTGCCGTGGCCCTGTTGTCGGCTGCAGTGGCACAGCAAAGAACCCAGTTGGCGACGCATTGGTCGCCGCCTAGTGGTGGATATGGCAACGCGACGCTATGCCTCTTACTCCGTTGAATTGTTGAACTATGGACAGCCCGGAGCTATTTTTGTGATGACGCTCTACACCATGACGCTGACACCACAGCAAAAGGACTGGTGGCTCACTCGCGTTAGATCTCAGACTTAAATATTGCGGTGGGCCTTCAGCTCTCACCGCTGGCGTGAACAGGCTCATAGATCATGAGAAGTCAGCAAAGAGGATCCCCCTACTTTGTTTTATTCTGACTTGACTTTACCTTTTCAATTTGCGTTTGGACGAGGCGTTGGTTGCGATATTTATCTTGGCGTTTGTAAAGATCTAGGGCTTTTTTGAGATCTGTGAGGGCGGCTGCATTGTCCCCTAGCAAATGGTATACCTCGCCTCGTTCTTCATAGCCAATGCCGTTGGAGTCATTGCGTTTAATAAATTCACTGTAATTTGCCACGGCCACTTGGTGCTGCCCCAATTCTTTGAGCATCATCCCTCGATATAGATAGCCAAATGTGTTGTCAGGATTGAGCTGTAGCGATTGGTTATAGTCGTCAAGAGCTTCTGCATACTTGCCCTGCTGACGATAGGCATTGCCCCGGTTGTAGTAGGCATAGGCATTTTGCCCGTACTGGTCTAAAGACTGGGTATAGGATGCGATCGCATCATCATAATCAGCATTAGCATAGTGCCGATCCCCTGCGCGCACAGACTCTGAGGCTGACGCCGAGGACTGTGGAGTTGACTCATCAGCAGGCACTGCAGTCTCAGGCGTTGTCGTGCTAGGGCTATTACTTTGTTCCGCTGGCGTCGTAGACGGCTCAGGCGAAGGCAATGTTTGTGCAGAGACGTTTTGACGGGACGACTCAAAAATACCTACGGAGGCTATCGACAACAACAAGCCTGCCAGTGTTAAAGAATGCCGCATAAAAATAACCCTGAAATCAACCATTAAGCAACAAGAGACTATTGGCGTAGACGAGAGTTTTGCCATTGTGTGCCCGTCTCTTCAACAAAAGGGACGGCATCGTCTTATAAATCCTTCGCCCATAGTTTAAATGACCCAGCGTCAATCCCGATGTGATCTGGTGAGATAGACGCCCAGAATGACAGCAAATGCGGGAAGCTCCTTGAGTCTCCCGCATTTGCTGTTTATTAGGCTTAACTCTCAGCAAGAACTGCTAGAGCAGCGTTTGAAATCCGTTCGTCAAAAACCCGGAGATCCGATTCAATCGCATTTTAGTACTTGTAGCTCTCTGCCTTGAACGGGCCTTCAACCGGCACATGAATGTAGGCCGCTTGGTCTGAGGTGAGCTGTGTGATCACACCACCAAAGCCTTCAACCATATAGCGAGCCACTTCTTCGTCTAGATGCTTAGGCAGCACCTCAACGATTAAAGCCTGCTTTTGCTGATCGGCAGGTTGGTCTGCAAACTTGCGCTCAAACAAGAACATCTGCGCGAGCACTTGGTTCGCAAAGGAACCATCCATGATTCGAGAGGGGTGACCCGTGGCGTTGCCGAGATTGACCAGACGACCCTCTGACAAGAGAATCAAGAAATCTTCAGGGGCATCACTACGGTAGACCTGATGAACCTGGGGCTTCACTTCTTCCCAGCGCCAGTTCTTACGCATGTAGGCGGTGTCAATCTCATTGTCAAAGTGACCAATGTTGCAGACCACAGCCGCTGGCTTTAGGTACGTGAGCATATTGGAATCACAGACGTTGAAGTTACCGGTAGTCGTAACCACAAGATCGGTTTTAGCCAGCAGCTCTTTATTAATAGAGTTAGGCGTGCCGTCATTGATGCCGTTATTGTAGGGAGAAACCACCTCAAACCCGTCCATGCAAGCCTGCATTGCGCAAATAGGGTCTGCCTCAGTGACTTTAACGATCATTCCCTCTTGGCGAAGGGAGGCTGCAGACCCTTTGCCCACATCACCGTAGCCAATCACAAGGGCTTTCTTACCTGCCATGAGGTGATCGGTGCCGCGCTTGATGGCGTCATTTAAGCTGTGGCGACAGCCGTACTTATTGTCGTGTTTTGCTTTGGTGACGGAATCATTGAC
>JBAUJD010000891.1:0-2658 GCA_049683515.1 Thermosynechococcaceae cyanobacterium
TTCTAAAAGTTTTGGCAAAGCAACGATTGAATCTTGAATGCTAACAAAGTGGTGATCCGTCTCTGCCAAGATTGAGCTTAGCGCTTGGGATTCACGAGGATTATCGTCAACATGGGCAATAACAGGCACCTTTTGGGGTGAGAGAGTTTCAGGCTCTATGGAGAGGTCAAAGGACTCCGTTTGCGGCTCCTGCTGCAGATCATGAAGAGGAACCATCTCCACAAATCCTCGCCGGATGTATAGCTTCAAAGCCTTTGCCAGTAGAGGCAAGTCTTGCTTGGTAATGCAGGCGACATCCCTGAGACTATGCTTGCCGTCCAGCAGCCTTAACAAGGTTTGGAAGGTGTTTGCCGAGAGCTGCTGAACAAGCTGTTGGGGGTCTCGAATCACAGGTGCTAAGTTGGGCGACATCTTCGAGAAACCAGCTCCGCTCCAAGCCTGCCACTCTTGATAGGTCTGCGCCAATATTTGATCCGCGCGAATGAGCGAGAGGGAGGCATCGGGGGTCTCTTGATGACTAGTTGTAAAGCTTAAAGGACCGAACTGTTCTTGCTGGAGAATATCGAAGAGAACTTCGGTCACGTTCTCTCGAATCACTCTCGCGGCCTGTTGCCCCGTAATTTCCGCTTGCCGAGCTAAGTGAATCAGATATTCATACTCGCCACAGCGCTCTGTGTCTAGATTGCGGAGCTGCTGCTCGCTCATCGTTTTCTGCGGGCAATGTTGAGCCATCAGACGCAGCCATCGTCGCCTTGGATGCGTACCCCCAGAGGCCCATAGTAAGCGCCCTAGACAAAATAATAAATGCCACTGCTGAGCGCCCCCGGCCCAAATATGCAGCCGTCCTGTGAACTGGCTGTCATCACAGTTCGTGAGGTGTGTGCTCAGGGTACTGATATTGGGCCAAGCTGCAGTAACCATACAATTACTTTTCTATCGTCGGAGTAAATTAAGATTGAGCCGCCATCTTAACTGAAATTTTGGAGAGTGTCAGGGGGCAAAGTGTCGTATATTTTGCACTTAGGTGAGCTTAATTATATGCTGATACTATCAGGGGGACTGTGACCGCAGCAACAGACAGAGTCAATGTCTCTATTTTTGTGAAAGTTTTATATTCAGATTCTCATTCAAGAAATGTGATCGGTTGTAACTGACGTTTAGGTAGCTTTGTCAGGGCTGTATCAATGGATTCAGAGCTTCTAAGCTTTGATGGTCTTTCAACCGTTTTGCCTAAGCCGGGGTTCTGTCGTCTAGTTCCGTGATCTTCTCGTATCAATCTTCTAGTTCACATTTAGCAAATCTATGGAAAAGCTGCATCAAGGAGAACGTAATACTTTAGCCAGTCGTGGGGGAATGGTACTGGCGATCGCAACCACAGTGTGGTCTGTCTGCTTGCTGGGAGGAGGGATATGGTGGTTTATCGGACGCTCAGAACCAGAGACAGTTAGAAGCCAAGCCACCCAGGCTCAGCGATTTTCGCAGGTTCAAGAGGTACCCACGGGTCTGTTTCGCTACGGAGGGAGTCCGGCATGGGCTGCGGCTCGGCTCATTGTGGATACGGTCATTCAGTCAGAACGGCGAGAATTTCAGCTCCGCTATGTTCAGTCGAACTCAGAGGCGATTGGCTCAAAAAACAGCCTACAGATGCTATTAGATGGCGATTTAGATATTGTCCAGTCTGCTCGTCCCCTGTCAGAGGCACAGCGTCAGCAAGCCCAAGAGCAAGGTTTTGAGCTGGTTCAAGTCCCCGTCGCGATCAGCGGTATTGCGATCGCAGTCCATCCCCAACTTCCTCTTTCAGAACTGACCTTAAGTCAACTGCGGTCTATCTATCAAGGCGAGGTCACCAATTGGCAGGAACTGGGAGGGCCAGACCTAGACATTCAGCCCTATTCACGCCCCTCAAGGGCAGGGGACATCGTGGAGCAGCTTCAAGAAACTGTTTTACAAGGACGCTCCTTTGGGAAAAATGTAGCCTTTTTTCCTACCACCACCGCCGCCATCCGCAGGCTAGATGACACCCCCGGCGGTATTTACTATGCCTCCGCTTCTGAACTCGTGCCTCAATGCACGATCAAGCCCCTTGCGCTTGGACGCTCTTCTGAGCCGTTTATTCCCCCCTATCAAGCACCGGCTGAATCAGGCGCAGAATGTCTCAAGTCTCGTCGCCAAGTGAATATCAATGCGTTTCACAAACGTCAATATCCCTTGACCCACGACCTATATGTTGTATTTAAACAGAGTGGTCGCGGGGCAGCCGCCGGCAAAGCCTATGCTCAGTTGCTATTAACGAAGCAGGGACAAGATTTGATGCAGGGTTCTGGTTTTGCCCCCATTGATTCAAACGTAGCGTTCTAGGACAAGTTATGACGAACCCCCAACCTCAAAATGAGCATAACGGTCTTGCTGCTGACTTTTTAAACGGGCACGGAGACCACGCCCCTCAGTTGATTCGTCCCGATCCTGAAATTCAGGTGAATCGTGCTCACCCACAAGAGAACGCCCAAGAGATCCGTGAGCCGCTTGATGCGATCGCAGAGCTATTAGAACGCTCCGGTGATTCTGCCCTGCCAGAGCAGCCGATACCCGCCACATCGATTCAAACCCATTCAGCCACTCAGATGCAATCAGAGGTGAACATGACAGCGAGAAAAGCAA
>JBAUJD010000892.1:0-5272 GCA_049683515.1 Thermosynechococcaceae cyanobacterium
AGGTAGGTTCGGGTTCCCCAGTTGAAGATGCGATCGCGAAGAGTCCAGGGGGTAAGGCTCATAAAAAGAAGTGGAGAGACACTACAGCTTTGCAGAACATTCGAGCAATAGCTGTTGGTTAATGAGCGCGTAGGGCTGCACTGCTAATGCTTCATGAAAGGCGTGGATAGCTGCTCGATAATTGCCTAAAGAGGCATGACATAGCCCTAAGCCATGCAGCGCCCCAAAATGAAACGGAACGAGGCCAAGGGCTGCTTCGCAGTCGAGGCGAGCCTGTTCAAACTGTTTTTGAGTGAAGTGAAGAACAGCGCGTCGATTCCAGGCTTCGGCAAAATCTGGGTAATGTTGAATGACATCATTGAGCACGGCCTCTGCCGCCCCTAGATCGCCAGCCTCAAGAGAGGCTTGACTTTGCTGCAGGCTCTTGAGGCCCGCAAGACCCTTCTGCCAAAACCAGTTTTCCCAAAGCTCGTGGGTCGCCCATTCTCGCACTTGAGGATCTGTGTCTTTGAGATTTTTGAGCAGGCGTTTTATGCCGTCATCCATGAGTACAGTCGCGCTTAGTACACATCATCAATAGATCGATCAGAAAAGAGGCCCAATACTGGCCCCAGGACAGCACCGAAGACAAAGCCACCCGCATGTGCCCAATAGGCAATCCCCCCGGCACTCCCTTGAATATCCATCGGTGCATTGAGGCTCATCAGACTACTAAAGGTCTGCTGTAGAAACCAAAAGCCCAAGAAAAAGAAAGCGGGAACCCTCACGGTCCAAGGGAAAATACCCAGGGGAATCAGAGTCGTGATTTCAGCTCGTGGGAATCGGAGAATGTAAGCACCCATGACCCCGGCGATTGCACCACTGGCCCCTAGCGATGGCACCAGGGAATCCATCGCGACATACCACTGTGATAAGCCTGCCAATACACCGCAGGTTAAGTAGAACAGCACAAATTTAAGATGGCCCAGCTTATCTTCAACGTTATTGCCAAAAATCCAGAGGAACAGCATATTCCCCCCTAAATGCAGAAACCCGCCATGCAAAAATTGAGAGGTAATCAGTGTAAGGGGCGGGTAAATCGGGAGGTTTGTGGCTTGGCCCGCAAACGTATAGGTTAAGGCCCGTGGCGTGACGGCCCAAACTCGAAAAAATGCTTCAAGATTGGGGCCAAGGCCCGCCTCGTATAAAAAAACTAGAACATTAAGAGCAATAAACACGTAGGTCACGTAAGGAACCCTACGGGTGGGATTGTTATCGTTCAGGGGGACCACAGCAAGCGCCTCTCTACCCAACATCCTAAAAGTACACTATCCTCAGCTAAGCGCGCTCAATCCATTGATGAATAGAAAATAGCGCCACCCCATTAAAAACCAACATGGATTCAACGTCTGACCGCTCTATCGATTCAGCACCTAGACTCCAGCTATTGCTGGTAGATGCTGACCCGGTTTTTCGGTTGGGTTTTAAAACGGCACTCCTAGCATTCCCGCAGGTACAGGTGGTGGCAGAGGCTGCCAGTTCACGATCTGTCTTTGAGCTGCTGCCTAGATTAGTCTTAGACGACTCGCTGCGCTGGAACCCGGATTCAGCTTTAGATGGAGAGATGCTAGACCGAGTTAACCTCGTGGTTCTAGATATCAATCTGGGGCAAGCCGACGTGGGTACGTTGCTCTGTGAACAGCTCAAAACACGATACCCAGCGCTACCAATTTTGATCTTGACCGCACAGCTCGCCCCAACGCTACGGGATGCTCAACAGTTAGGGATTGAGGGCTACTGGCAAAAGGGAACGCCCATTGAAGACCTCGTCCCCATTATGCAAGCCATCTTGGCCGGAGAAAAGCGATGGGAACCCAGTGCGATCGCACAATTATCAATTCTCTCCGCAGCCACCGCCACCGACCCACCCCAAGAACGGCGCTGGAGTGCTTTTGCGACCCTCCGCCAGTCGGCACGAACCTCTGGCCTCAAGCAAATGTCAGCACGGCTGGCTCAACTAGAAAGCCAGCTCCGCAATCCACAGCTCTCTTGGCTTGAACTCCAGATTTTGAGCGGACGGGAGCGAGAGATTCGCGTGGCGCAATGGCTTGTGCGCCAATTGCCTGAGCCGACACCCCCTCCAGTCGAACAAAATACCGAACAACGGATCTCTAAGCCTGTTGGACCTCAGCCCAATAGCACATTGGTACGCCAAGAGCAGCCTAGCACCCTGCCAAACCCGCAATTTGCAACTATTAAGGCACTTCTATTAGATGCAGTCTTTGCGAAGATCTCAACCGGCTTAGAAAACCAAACTCGTGATCCCTTAGAGATTGACATTCTCAATCAGCCTAAAAAACAAGAGCTATTTACCCTTATTTTGAAGCGGTTTGAAGACCTACTGGACGAACTCCGATTTTCAGACGTGTCTCCAGAACAGCTTGCGGGGAAGCGATCGCATCTGCTTACCGATCTCTGGCAGGCCACCATCACCGATTTTTTTGGTAAGTATCTCACTCTGCCTCAGTCTGGTAACGGAGAGGTTGAGATGGTGAGCGCTCTCCTGCAGGATCAGGATTTGGTCTGTCGTGAAATTTTAGATCCTGTTCCGCAGGTGATGGAGCTGTTGGCCCATTTGCTTTTTCAGACGCCGCTGCTGGTGAATAATGCCACCTGTGCGATGGGGTCACCGGATGCCATGCGACAGGCTCAGGCACTGTTAGAAAATCTGGTGGTTCAGATTGCCAATGCAGTAATGCAGCCACTCCTCAATCGCTTTGCTACGAACGAAGTCATTAAACAGCGCTTTTACGACAGGCGGCTGCTCTCAACTCGCGACATTGAACGGTTTCGCAATGCCCTGTCCTGGAAGTATCGGCTTAGACGCTTAGTGTTTGAGCCTCAAAATATGTTTGAAAGCCAGTTCCCGCTGATTGTTCTAGGGGAAACGGGGCTAAAGAAAACGGCGATTTATGCCACTCGTGATGCGGAGCTGCGGCAGTTGTCGGGGGTGCCTTTTATTGTGACACTGGCGCTGGAGACAAGGGATGCGATCGCACCCCCCTTACAGGCCACTTTCACTGTTGTCGGTCGAGGGGTGGTCTATGTCTTGACCCAGGTTGTCGGTCGAGGGCTGGGTCTGATTGGTCGCGGCATTTTGCAGGGCGTGGGCAGCACCTGGCAAGAGGTCGGTCGCCGCAGTCAGCAAAAGGAATAAGAGCGTGTGCTCAACGGTGCCCATTATGCTGGGTTCTCTCGGCAACATAGCCTTTTCAAGCCTCATTAAAGTCTTCATAAATCCCCCCTATGCAGAAAATCCTACAAATACGTCCTTGATAGAGGGGGTGAGATCGCAAAGAGTGCCCCGCTCATTTTCTGTGAGTGAAAGCCAATGCTGCGGTATAGCTCAGAGTATTTACCCCAAGCAATACATGGCTCCATAAGGGTTTGACGGATAAATCCCACAAAACTACCTAGAGTTAACCGCCGATCTCCTCAGTTGTGTTCCTTTGTTGTTTCCTCACGGCTTGCCTGCCTTGAGATTTAACGCAGAATGCTAATTAAAGCAATATGTTCCCATTTAGGAAATATATTGATATACTATTTACAGGGAGCGTAGGCTTTAGGTCTGTTCTCATTGCACACCCTCACTCAAGTGACCTATGCGAGTCATCGCGCAAAGAACGCTGCGAGAATTCTGGCAAAGCAAACCTGAGTATGCAGATGCTAAAGGGCAACTGGAGGCTTGGTACTACGAAGCGAAAAAAGCTACATGGTTAAGCCCTACTGATATCAAGGAGAAATACCGTAGTGCCAGCATCCTTAAAAGTGGCCGAGTGATTTTCAATATTGCCGGTAACAAATATAGGCTCGTGGTGTCGATCAATTTCAGCGCTCAAATTGTTTACATCAAGTTCATTGGCACTCATCGGCAATACGACAAGATTGACCCGGAGACAGTATGAAAAACACAGCGATTAAACCCATTCGATCTGAAGCAGACTATGATGCCGCTCTAGCGCAGATCGACTCTTTGATGGATGCTGCTGCCGGAACTGATGATGCGGATGATTTAGAGGTACTGGCAACCCTAGTCGAGATTTATGAAAAGCAGCATTTCCCTGTCGATATGCCAGATCCGATTGAGGCGATTAAGTTTCGGATGGATCAGGAAAATCTAACAGCCCGTGACTTGGTGCCCTTAATCGGCAGTCGAGCCAAAGTGTCTGAAGTGCTATCAGGAAAGCGGACTTTGACCCTCAAAATGATTCGGGCGCTGCATGAGCATCTAGAGATTCCGGCTGATGTATTGCTCCAGCAGTCAGGAGCGGCCTTGCCAGAGACGCCAGAGCAGCTTGACTGGTCTAAGTTCCCCTTGTCGAAGATGGCAAAGCTCGGTTGGATTCCTAAGACCGATAACTTAAAAGATCGGGCAGAAGAAGTGATGTGCGACCTGATTAAGCAGGCAGGGGGATTTATTGCCCTACCGCAGGTTCTGTATCGCAAGAATGATGGGGTAAGGCAGAATGCCAAGATGGACCCCTATGCTTTAAAAGCTTGGTGCTTTCAGTTGCTTGCGATCGCACGGCAAACGCCTTTACCCAAGCCCTATAAAGAAGGGGTGATCACGAAAAAGTTTGCCCGTGGGTTAGTTCAGCAGAGTTGGTCTAAGGATGGGCCTAGGCTCGCTAAAGAGTATCTTGGCAACGCTGGTATTCACCTCATTTATCTGCCTCACCTTCCCCGAACTTATCTAGACGGCGCAGCGATTAAGTTATCCGATGGAACCCCTGTGATTGGCCTGACCTTGCGGTATGACCGGCTCGACAATTTTTGGTTTTGTCTCTGTCATGAGCTGGCCCATGTCGCATTGCATATGAAAGATAGTACTGAAGAGGTATTCATTGATGACCTGAGCCTCAGCGATATGCACATAGAGGATGCTGACAATAAGGAAACTGATGCGGATCACTGGGCACAAGAAGCTCTGATTCCATCGGATGCTTGGAACAAGAGCAGGATTTTGGATGATCCAACTCCCTCATCTGTTGTTGAGTTTGCTCATGACCTAGGAGTTAACCCCGCGATCATTGCGGGTCGAATTCGGAAGGAATTGAATAACTATCGTTTGCTAACGCATTATGTCGGTAGTAATGAAGTGCGAATCAATATTGAATAGACCTATCTCTTTATCAATCTATGCCTTACCCATAAGTCCTGAAAGTACTTCTGTCGTGTGCTTTCAATCATTAGCAAGTCTCCAAGTATCCGCAATGTCATGGAGTCTAGTGAG
>JBAUJD010000893.1:0-3733 GCA_049683515.1 Thermosynechococcaceae cyanobacterium
AGCCATATCAACCTCTAAGGAATAAACAAACTGAGCCGTGATTGGCCCTGATCAAACTCTAGGCTTCCGCCGCAGCCTCTTCTTTCTTGGTCTTTTTCTTTGCGGATGTTTTCTGTTCGGCCTCGCCGCCAACGGTTTTGCCATTGACCTGAATTGAATCCACCATAAAACGCGTTAGCTCTTGGCGGTGGCCCCGCTTCTTGCGCGTTTTCTTTTTGGGCTGCATTTTGTAAACAATGATTTTGCGATCGCGCAGATGCTGCATCACCGTCGCTTCCACCGTGGCTCCTGCCACTAAGGGCTGTCCCACAGACGCGTCTGTACCATCGTGGACCAATAGCACCTTATCGATGGACAGCTTTGCATCAACCTCTTCATGCAGGCGGTTGACATCGTAGAAGCGACCGGGTTCGACCCAGAGCTGCGTTCCACCAATTTCAATAATTGCGTATGCCATTAACTTCAATATTCCTCTATTTCATCGCCGTACAGGTTTCTGATCTTGGACCTCAGCCCAGTACAAATCAGAATTTGGTCTCCATAAACCTGATCCGAACGCACGCCAGTCTAACATTGTCCTAGACCGTCCCCTAGCCTGTCAAGTGATTTCCTTGATGGCCGCTACCCAATCAGCGTGTTTAACTTTTCTAAGAATTCTTTTTGATCGTAGGGCTTCGAGAAATAGGCATTGGCCCCCAAGGTGCTCGACAACTGCCGGTGTTCTTCACCGGAGTAGGTACTGAGCATGACGATGGGCAAGTTGATCATCTGCGGATCTCGGCGGCAATGACTCAAGAAATCGAAACCATTCATATTCGGCATTTCTACGTCACAAACCACGACCTGAATATCACGGTGGCGCTGCAGTTGTTCCAGCGCTTCAACGCCATCTTGGGCCTGCAGTACTCGATAACCTGCACTTTCAAGGGTAATGCTCAAAATATGTCGCAGCGTATGAGAATCGTCCACCACCAAAACAACTGACGCACTCTTGGCAGGGAGACTGGGCGCGGCTACAGCAGGTACGGCGACTGAGGGTGGAGCCGGCGCAATAGTTTGCCGAGATTGACCTGATTTTTGCGCCACTAAGGTCAAAATATTAACCACCGGAACAGCCTCAGTCCCTGACCGCAGGGTGTAACCATGACAATAAGGGGGGGGCTTGGTCTCCGACCCGTAGGGCAGAATGACGAGTTCAAGCTCGGTAATCAACAGCTTGATGTCAATATCTAACGCCAGTCGATAGGTGCCCTGATCAATGACGAGGATGGTTCCCGATTTGAGGGGAGAGCCAACTGAACTCTTTAATTCAAGGGTGGGAAACGGCTGATTCGTGGGAATCAAGACCAACTGGTACACCGGAATCGTTTGCTCTCGCCAACGCAGACATTTTTCGGCCCCCACTTGCACAAACTGCTCTGGCTTAGAGATTAAGATTTCAATGACCTGCTTAGAGGGCAGCACAAAAATCATGCCTTCCATCTGCCAAATAAACAGGTTGGTGGTGGTCAGGCGCTGCTCTAAGAGCAACTCAGTGTCGCTCTCACGAGCGGGGATAGTTGGAGCGGGGGCAATCATCGCGCCTGCGAGAGGCTGCTGAGCCTGGAAAACCTGAAGGCGATAAATCGCACGAAATCCCTGTAGAGCAAGCTGAGCGACCAAGGGGTTATGTTCTGGAGCCGCTCGGATCAGCATCACGGTTGCCTGGGCCAAAGACACCAGTTCCTCAATACCGAGGACTTCGCCCCAGCTCAGCAAAGCCGCCACCTGAGTCTTGAGAGCCGTTTCAAATTCAGGCGTTTCAGGATTAGACAGCAGTATTTCTAAGCGATCGAGGGTCTGAGAAATATCGCTATCAAAAATTGACCGAATCCGATCTGCGTTGGTCACGTTCCCATCCTCGATGGCGGATAAACCATCAACTTAACAATCTTGGGTCGGCAATTGCTCCATGGCCTCTGCCAATAGGGCCGCTTGCTCAGTCACTTGGCTGGTGAGCGTTGCAACATCTACCATATTTTGGCTGGCGATCGCACAGGTTTGCACCTGTCCGGTCACCCGTTGCGTGATCTGCTCAGACCCTGCTTCTAATTGGCTGATCAACGTCATAATTTGATTGAGCTGCTGCCCAGCCACCACCATCAAAAGTTTCCCTGAGCTAGCTTGCTGCTGTCCCAACGTCATTTTTGCTGCTGCTGATTGTACCTCGGTCTTGAGGTCAGACATCAATGAATCAATTTCTGCCATCCCTTCATCGAGCTGACGAACGAGGGTATGCAGATCTTCCCCAATGTTGGCAAACCCTTCTCCTAATTCGCCAATGCGGGCTGCTTCTAGGGCTGCATTCATGGCCTTGAGCTTCACGTTAGCGGTCAGGGTGCCGACGTGATGGAGGATTTGATCCAGCCGCTCTACGGGCTGACTCAGGCTTTGAACCTTGGTAGCGGCTTCGATTAACGACACCCACATCGACGCGTGATGGTCTTTAACTTGGTCCACAGTTTGTTGACCCACCTGGGCGGCTTGGCTAAGGGATTGGCTCCGTTCTACGCCCTGCTGTACATCCGCTTGAATCTCTTGGGCGGCAGTGGTAATGGTAACTAAGTCGCTATAGATGGCATCCACTTGTTTCGTCTGGCAGAAGGCTGTTTGAGACAGGTCGTGAATGATGGGTCCATTGGCATCAATGAACTCGACGAGGACGCTAGGATCAAAAACCTGATCCGTAAGTTCATCTGGGGTTGGATTACTCTGGACCGCCCTCTGAGAGCGAAGCTTCAGAGTTTGAGCCGCAATAATTTTCAGGTTCGCTTCTAGCCGATCTAGCTCATCTTGATCGGATGGCACGTCTGTATCAGATTCCCCTCGCTTGATCTGTTGAACGAGGCGGTTGGTCGCTAAGGTCGCCAAGCGAAGTGGACGCAGAGACTGGTAGGCCAATAGAGTTGCGATCGCACCTGCCAATACCGCCACGGCTCCGGTGGTCACATACAGTCCGGTTTGCTGACTGACCAAGGCCGGTTGAGTTTTAGAGGGCTGCACCTGTTCGAGCAACTGTTGGTAGCTTGCCGTTGCGATTGCCCCGACAATGAGCGTGGGCAGCACACTAACCCCTAGCGCTCCACCAATAACATTGCGCCTAAAGTGACGTCGCCTGATGGCGGTCCCCTCCGTAGGGGTTGTCTGCGCCACAGAGTCGTTAATATGCTCTGTCACACTTTCTACCGCTGGGTCAGAAAGGGATTCAGGAACAACCTTGAGAACGGGACCTTGGGACTCGCTGTCTGGTTCAGAGGGAGATGAAGAGAGCTGACGCATATCAAGCGATACTGAAGTCAATTGAGGTCAGTGACGGCCTCATTAACCGTCCTGCCTGCAGAACAAAATCAAGCCCATAATAGGCAGCGCAAGTTTAGATTCCCCCCTGTTCTTCTAGGCATTCCCCCAGCCTTTGTTTGGTGCGACTGCGCTCAGTCACATCAGCAAAGAACAAATCAGTTGCTGTATTTTGATGTAAACGTTGAAAAATATGGAGCAATTAGGCGTTATATGCAGGTTAGCACAGGACCATCAGCAAAGAAACTAAGCCGAAGCAGTGCTCAGGGGAACGAGACAGAGTAGGATGTGAAAAATAATCGCTCTATGCGGTCAATGAAAATTGGGGGGAGGTTTTACGGAACTGCTTTGGGGAAAAGATATCGATGGTTCAAGGACAGTCAAAGGACTCGCATGC
>JBAUJD010000894.1:0-3122 GCA_049683515.1 Thermosynechococcaceae cyanobacterium
CCCCAACTCCAGATCCTCGTGTGATAGAGGTCCCTTTGAACAGTAGGTTTTTCTGTTCCGCCAGCGGGAGATCGGGTTCTAATCGCTTCACCGTTTTACTGACCGGCACCGATTCACCCGTGAGGGCAGATTCATCGGCCTGCAGCTTTGATCCCTCAATCAAACGCAGATCTGCAGGGACCAAATCACCACCTTCAAATAGCACGATGTCTCCAGGTACTAGCGCTTCGGCAGAGATTTGCTCAATGCTGCCCTGGCGGCGAACGGTCGTATGGGTACGGCTCAACTGCTGCAGGGCTTCCATCGAGCGCACGGCTCTGACTTCGGTGATAAAGCCAATCATCGCGTTCAGTGAAATGGCAATAACGACGGCAACGCCTTCAATCCACTCTTGAAAAGCAAAGGACAGAACGGCGGCAACGGCCAGTAGCGCAATAATGGGGCTTTTGAACTGAGCAACGAAAATCTGCCAGCGGCTGCGGCGCTGAACCTGCTGTAGGCGGTTGAATCCGTATTTTTGCTGTCGCTGTTTTACCTCCGCAGTCGTCAGTCCTTGTTCTAACTGAACGGAGAGCGCGTTGAGCACCTCGTCAACAAACTGGGAACTGGCTGCGATCGGTTGGATACCCATCAAGATCCTTTTTATCGATTTTCTGATTTTAGAAAGGGGATGCGCTATCAAACATCTATCAGACTGTAGATTTCTCAGCAGTCAAAGGTTTAAGATAATATCTTGAGATTGAGTAGATGTAATATCCATGACGTCACCACTAGCCCGCTTGAGCTGGCAAGCCCTTTCTCTACGACTGGGTGCCGCGCTCTTAGTAGGAACTGTTATCGGTTGGGAGAGAGAGGCAAAATCAAAACCTGCGGGCCTCAGAACCAATATGCTGGTCAGTTTCGGCTCTGCCTTATTTATTCTGGTACCGATTCAGATCGGCGCACTCCAGCAAAATATAGACATTCTCGGACGAACGATTTCAGGAATTATCTCTGGCGTCGGCTTCATTGGGGCAGGCACCATTTTTCGTGACTCCAAAGTTCACGGCCTTACCTCCGCCGCCGCTATCTGGGTCTCTGCCGCCCTTGGTGTTGCTGTTGCCTGTGGACTTTGGGGGATAGGGCTACTAGGCGCACTGGTCGCCTGGGTCATTTTGCGACTGTTTAGTCGATTAGAAGATCGATTGATTTAAAGCAACGAGCTGAGCCAGTTCGACCCTAGGGTTCAGCTCAATCTCTAACTAGCGGGGGACGTCTTCTCAGCACCCTCTTTTTTACAATTGAGGGAGAGGTAAATCCTGACGGCCTGTTGAGGCCATTGTCCTATCCACAAAATTTCGAAAGTCCATCCATGAAAAATTTTACAGCTCCAATCATCTCAAAAATAAATGTTGATCAGTCTTCGGTTGGCAACATGGGGCAGAAGCGCCTGTCCTCCGGCACCCACCTTTCTATGCGCCTTTGGCAAGATGAACAACCCAATCAATCTAAACCTGAAACCTGGCATGATTACGAAACGGTTGGGTATGTCATTCAAGGCCGAGCCAAGCTACGACTGCAGGGGAAAAAAGTGCTTCTAGAGCCAGGTGATTCCTGGGTTGTGCCGAAGGGTGCACGCCATAGCTACACCATTTTGGAACCCTTCACTGCTGTTGAGGCCACCTGTCCCCCCATTGAAGCTCAACACTCTAAGTGACGAGCGTGACTGATTGGGCTAGCGACGGAGACGATGCTATCTGATGCTATCCACTGTTGATCGGTTGGAGAGAACCTATGTACACCCAAGAGAAGGTGGTGCAGCCCTTGGTGAGTCATCCCCAGGGTCTATTAACGCTAGAAATTCGCTGGTTTCAAAATGGCCCCCTGCCCCTTAACGTTCAGCACTGGTTTGAGGCAGAATGTCCTGGTCAGTTAAGTGCGCGAGAAAAGCGATGTGATCGCTACCTTCATACTCCTGGCTGTGAAACGATCAATATCAAACTACGCGAGGGCGACCTAGAGGTCAAGCGTTGCCTAGGCCCACTCCTAGAGCCGATGAATGGTCATACAACGGCCTTGCCCATCACAGTCTGGAGCGGTCAAAGCGAGCGATGGCTAAAGTGGGTTTACCCCTTTAACTCGTTCCAGCTCCAAGAGTCTCCTACCGGAGAATCGCTTTGGACAGATGTGCTTAAGACGCGGTGGCAACGTCGGTATCTCGATATCACGGTTGGGCTGACCCTCCTCAACGTAGAGCAAATGCAGTGGTGGACTCTTGCCTTTGAAGGGCAACCTCAAACAGAAAATCCTGACCGCTGGTTTAGCCAACAGGTAGATGCTGTCAATGCAACCTACCGAGGACCAGCCCTTTTGGCCGACCAGTCCTATGGCTACCCCGTTTGGTTCTCTCAACTATCAAACGGCACTAGATAGAGGCGTCTTGAGGTCCGATCATCGTCATCTTGACGAGTCTTGACGAGAAAGATTTTGATTATGAACTTTATTAACACACAAGCCCCACCGCCAAAGCCGGGACAGCCCGTCCCGACTCCCATGCCTCAGCCCACTCCCGGTCCTGCCCCAGAGCCTGTGCCCGGTCCCCAACCGCAGCCCGTTCCTAGCCCCATTCCGCAGCCCGTTCCCGGACCTGAACCCTCTCCTTTTCCAGAACCTGTGTGATCACCCCCTTGATGTCGCTAATGAGCTAAACATAATGCCTTTCTTACCTGAAACCGAGCTAAAAGAGTTCATGGAGATCTCAGGTGAACCCTGCGTCTTTATTTACAGCGAATCGCAGCTTGGTTGGGGACATATCCAATTCTAGAGCTGCTGCTGAGCAAGTCTTTCAGGATTTATGGCTGTCCCCTATATAGATGAAAACCGCTGTATATGCCTACCCACCCAACAGGAGCGCAAACGCGCCAGGATCCAATTCATTTAATTTAAATTTACTCAAAGAGGTCCAGGGACAGCTTGCTGCTGGGAAATGGTTTCATCTAGATCAATACCTTCGCCACCAGATGAAGTGAGAGTTGGCTGTTAGTCAAGAGGGCTTTAGAGGGATACTAAGAATTACTCCTAATCCAGTCCCTCTAAAGCCCATGTATGACATCTTACAACTGCTGGAGTGCCTTGTCCCTTTG
>JBAUJD010000895.1:0-3089 GCA_049683515.1 Thermosynechococcaceae cyanobacterium
GTATTGCGCTTGCGGAATTTACGGGCATAGGCTTGATTCCGTAATGCCTTCTCTTTCTTTAGGTTGCGGCGCTTAGCCATGTTGACCTCAATAATGTGTTGACCCTGTCGGTAAACAGGAGCTTTCCCCTCGATCAGATCGGCAGAGATTTTAATATGCAGTTACTGATCATATCACATCCATCTAGGACGACAGCCTCTATTGACTGCAATCGCAGCCCTGAAATCAGCAAATATACGGTATTCAAAAACCAGCTATTTACATATCTTAATAAAAGGAGCCTGAGTGATGTTCCTCGACAAATGCTTGTGCGTCACTCACCGGTATTCTGCAAATCTTGTTTACAGCTTTTAGAAAGGATTGAATTGATGATGAATCTAGTTTTGTCTGCCCCTAACGGTGCCGCCGAGAAACCATTCCTTCGCAAAGGAGACTATAGAACCTGTCACATTCAGCTTCTTGATACCCAAGAACGAGTTGCGGCTATTTCTTTCGGTTCTAAGCTCTATAGCTACTTTACGGCCATTACAGTGCGAGAAAAAGCGCTGAAGGTATTGGGCAAACTTGAGGCTCGTGGTGATGATGCCGTTATTACCCAAACCCCAAAAGCTTTTATTCTCTGGACCTTAGAAGAGGAGGCCGTGCCATTGAATAAAGTCTTGTGACCTTTACGGTTTGAGGGGTAATGGGCAGGATTTCCTTTATGGTTGAGGGGTGTTGTGCCGTTGAATTGCAGAACATAGGGTAGGTTCCCTTGTTCACTTTCGCTGAAGGCCACTGCTGGACCTCAATGCTCAGTTTCTGGTTCTCGAATATGTTCTGTGCCGGATCGGTACCCCCATGAACTTCTCCCTTGGCCTGCTCAAGTCTCGCCTCTCCCGCCGCATTGTCTCCTCGGTCTTTTTTTGTATTGTTGCCATTGAAGGCGTTTTGTTTATTCCGGCCTACGCCCAGCGTGAGCGCGAGCTATTGCTACAGCTAGAGACTGTGTCTGCAGAGGTATTAACCACTATCAAGGTCGATGTGATGACCGATGTGGTCTCATCAGCGCTATTAGACCGAGCGCAGGAGCGGCTGAAGCCGGATTCAGTGATTGTGGGAGGGACACTGTTCAGCCCAGACGGGAAGACGCTAGACACCTTTGGCGATGCGCCCACCATTCCGGTGGCCGAGGTCTTAGGTGATCAGGTGATTCGTCTCCGAACCGGCGATCGCTATGACATTGCTTGGCCGCAGCGGATGTTTCAGGATCAGTACATCCTGGTCATCCGTCATGATGCATCCCAGATACAACAGTCGCTGCTGCTATTCACAGCCCGAACAGTAGCGGTGGTGATTTTGCTCTCAGCCTGTGTGACGCTGCTGATGATTTGGATTTTGGAGCGGTTGCTGATCACGCCCATTGTAGAGCTACGGAAAGATTTGATGCTAGCGGGCGAGGGCATCGGTAATGACCAAGCACCGCAGTTTACCAATCAATCTCTACATCGCCCCGATGAGTTAGGGGATGTCGCCGTTGCCTTTCATCAGATGTTCCACCGGGTGAAGCTAGAAATTAGCGATCGCAAACAGGCCGAACTCGCGCTCCGTGTTGAAAAAGAAAAGTCAGAGAAGCTCCTGCTCAATATTTTGCCTGCTGCGATTGCCAATAAGCTGAAAGAAGATCCAGGTGCGATCGCATCTCGCTGCCAAGAGGCCACCATTCTTTTTGCCGATATCGTAGACTTCACCAGCCTGTCCACTCAAGTCTCGCCAGGGCAGCTTGTTAAACAGCTCAACGCCATTTTTTCTGCCTTTGACTTTCTCACAGAGCAGTATGGTTTAGAGAAAATCAAAACCATTGGCGATGCCTATATGGTGGCGGGGGGCGTCACCATTAACCGAGGCGATCATGTCGAGACTGTTCTAGAAATGGCGTTAGAAATGCAGGAAGCGATCCGCAAATTTCGGCGTCCTGATGGTCGCCCCTTTGAGCTTCGCATCGGCGTCAATACCGGCCCTGTGATAGCGGGGGTGATTGGCCTCCATAAATTTAGCTATGACCTGTGGGGCGATGCCGTCAATATTGCTAGCCGCATGGAATCCCACGGCATTATCAACCAAATTCACGTCACCGAATCTACCTATGCTCGTGTGCAGGGAAAGTATCATTTCACCACCCGAGGCCCAGTACAGCTAAAGGGCTGGGGCACCATGAATGCCTATTTACTGATGGGGCGACGCTCATCTACGCCGGCTGCTGTGCCCAGAAATGGACGGCAGCCCAACTATGACGTAGCGCAGGTCCATGTCTTAACCACCAATCTCTTGGCAGAAGTCACCCAGGCATCGGTCATTTCCAACCCTCTCACCGGGAAACGCACTCCAGGCTAAGAGTCTAGGGTTCAAACATCATTTGCTAGATGAATAGTCGAAAGCTTGCCTGGACGGATGAAGCCTGGAAAGACTATCTGTACTGGCAAAGCCAGGATAAAAAGACGCTCAAACGCATTCGCATTATTTTGTGTCGCATGGAGACATCGTTCAAGCTCCAACTGTGATAGGTTCAACTTTATGGTGATTGAGCAGATATCTGCCTCTTGCCCCCCTTCAGTCCTCTGTTGCTTCCTTATCAGAGTATGACCCTTAAAACAAGAATTCCTGCAATTTTGGCGTCCCTCACCAAGCCTTCATTGCAGCTCTTACTAGTGGCGATGGGTTGGGGGCTTTTCCCGTCTTTGGCTAAGGCCGTACCCAATGGCACCTGGCTGTCTAAGCCCCAAATTTGGTATTACACCTCAACCAATACCTTAGATCAGGCACTGGCAGGGATCAGAGCGCAGCAGTACAGAGTTGTTTTTCTCGACTACCGCAATGTTAGCGATGCCGACCAGCGAAATGTGAGTCAAAAGGTCCGTCAACAGGGCTTGGTCCCTGTGGTTTGGATCCAGACCCCCCAATATCGCTCTCTGACGGTGCAACAGCTTGTCTATGAATCACGCAATGGCGATGGCATCCAAATTGATGACCATTTCTTTACCCACTATTCGCAAGCCGATTTCTATGCGTTGCGATCGCAATATACAAAGCCAATCTACTGCAGCATCCAG
>JBAUJD010000896.1:0-2513 GCA_049683515.1 Thermosynechococcaceae cyanobacterium
CTGATGACAGTGAGGCCGTTAGAATCTCTGTAAGGCTATCCATTGGTGCAACTTGGTTTGACTCAATTGCACTCTATACGATGGGTAGCTTTCTTGTCGCCTCAAGTAAAACTGTCCGGACTATTGTCATAAGTCAAGTGCTTCAGCTTCCCTTTGATGAACTACTGGAAGCCCAAACTATATTTGCAAGTGCAATCCAGGAACGTTATCAGCAAGAAAGATAGTAAGATGACCAGTACGCAACCCCCGCCCCCCGAAACATCGAAGGCATCCAACAGTCCTACAAAAGCGATGCCCAACGGATGCGGGCGGAGAATGCTCAATCCAGACTCGCTGCCAAGCGTAGAGTTGAGCGTGATCGACAGATGAGAGATGCGATCACACGGGTTCCGGCTGAGCACAGGATTTGATGGGGGAAGAACGTAATTGTCATCCAACACTTCTACACTTACTGTTAGTGGAAGGCTGAGAACTATACTCAACATCAGTCGGTATCAAATTTAGGTTCACTATGTCCTCTCCTCAAAAGCGTGAAGAGCTTGCCCAGCAGATAGACTCCTGGGTCAACAAAACAGTGGCAGAGGGCGGAGGTGACGAAGAACTGCTCTCTGCCATGCACGGATACATGGCACCCTTCAAAGAAATCATGGATTCTGCGGCATCTGGAGAGATGGATGCTCTCGCAGACAAGTATGATGGCTTCTACCGCTTTGCAAAACTGCTAGAGCAATTGGCTGGGGCTATTGCTGATGGTCGCCTTTCTGATTTGGGAATAGAGCCTAAGCAGAAAAAGCCAAAAGGCAATGGTTTTAGATGAGCGTGGGACGATCTCAGTTGCGGTCACGGGGGAACGGCAGAGATATTGTCAAATAAACATCACCTTGTGCTGTATCGCTCTCGCTCAAGGGGTAAATTTAGCCAGTGGCTTAAGGTTTGACCTAGCCAGTCTAGCTCTTGCGGTGTGAGCATTGAACTGACGACAACGCCATACTTGTGGGTGCCAACCCAAATTAAAAGCTGTGGCTTTACCACCATGAGATCGCCATCGGAGTTCTTTCTGAAGTAGGCTTTGGTGATTTCCAGTTTGGAGATGTCTCGGCGTCGACTGGGGGGTGGAATAGAGCGCTTTAGTCCAAAAAGCTCATAGTCTTGGCGAATCTGATGGGCGTTTAGCGTCAGGCGCACTCGCCCCCAAAGCCCAAACATAACCGCGCCTAGCATCCCCAACCCAACAACCCAAAAGGGCAGAGTAAATAGTCCAAATAATAAATTGATCGGAAAGGGTTCAATGAGGACAAAGCCTTTCAACATGAAAGTAAAGATGATGTAATTCCAGACTATTGCAACAATACTGAGAAAGCTCAGTACCACTAGCCACGCTCCACTAGAACCCAAAGGGGGCAGCACAATTTCGAGGTCGGTCGCTGTCTGGGTCAAAATTACCTTACTGTTCGCAGGTTGAGTCACCAATGGGCATCTAGAGAAATAGAAAGACTTAGTATGGGAAGTATGACTGAGTAGCCCAACGATATCAAACTCCGACTGTGTTGAGTCCAAAAAGACACTAACAAGTTTGTGTCTTTAGTTATGCACCACTGGCGGATTCCCCGGTCAAACTCCTGCACACACAGGGGACAGCGCCCGGTCACCATCGGATGACTCGCGTCATACTGCCGTAGCTCTCTAGCGGCCACCTGCAGCAGTTCACCACCAACATAAGCCCAGCCTTCGGGTGACCAGGGTTCTTCTGCTGTCATCCCTGAGATCACAACATAATCATCACAGCGATCGCTTACGGGGCCAGTGGGGTGGAGGGAGCAGACGAGGTAGAGGCTACAGGAGTAGTAGCGGCAGGAGTGACACTGGGGGAGCTTGTGAAAGCTCAAGATCTCAGTCGCTTTCCCACGGAGGCCCGATGGGCACCATACAAGTCCGCAATCTCCTGATAGGTCATCCCAGACTCCCGATGCCTTCTAAGCGTCTCAGTATCTGGTAGCTTGGGCGCATACTTGTTGGCTGGCTTATCTTTCCTGGCCTCTTCCAGCCACTCTTGATATCCCTGATTGAGTGGATCAAGATTAGCCCTGCCCTGTTTAGCAGCTATCTCACGCCTCAAGCAACCGCAGCTTAACGAGTCCCCCCTTATATAACGCCATGCCAGCTCTTTTTCAATCCCACTACCACAAGTGCATCGCACTAGAAAAATATCGTGACGCACTTCTTTAATGATCTCCCAACGGCTGTGCGGGGGAGGGATTCGCGGCTTTTTCAAAATAACGGTATCCAGGGGGTTGACATACCTTAAAATTTAACATAATATTGTCACATAACCCTCTGATGCCGCTAGGCGTTGTCAAATAAACGATAGTTTCCGTTTGGAGATTAAAATGCTTTATTGGATTGAAGACACTTATAACGGACATTCCGCAGGTTAGCTATCCGGTCAAATAATACTTTTGGCAAGGTGGATCAAAGAAGCTGAGAATCTTCAGCCGCTCAGGGGTTAAATTCGA
>JBAUJD010000897.1:0-4552 GCA_049683515.1 Thermosynechococcaceae cyanobacterium
ATTGATAGGTGACCATAGTCTGGATTCACTTCATCGCGGGGCACAATGCCCCCTAAGTCTCTGGCTCCTGCATTAATGCAGGCGAGTAGAATCTGAGGCGTCTTGATTAAGTTGGGGGGCACCTGGATGGTGATGTCATCGGGTAAAATTTGACGTGCGATCGCAACCCCCCTGACCAAGTCCTCTGCATGGAAGGCTTTACCCTGCCAACTTTGGCTGCCACCGGGGCTATGGGGCTGCAGAATCACCTCTTGAATATGGCCCCAGCGTTGGTGAATAGCTGCGATCTCCACCAACGCCTCCTCACGTTCAGCCTCCGTTTCTCCTAAACCCAGCAGCAGGCCAGTCGTAAACGGAATCTGCAGCTCACCCGCCCACTCTAGCTGCTGCAGCCGTAGCTTAGGAACTTTACTGGGCGCATGGCGATGCACTGTTTCCATCAGATGAGGACTGATCTGCTCTAGCATTAACCCCATTGAGACATTCACCGAACGAAGTTGTTCCAGTTCACTTCGGCTCAACGGCCCCGCATTGGTATGGGGCAGAAATCCATTGCTGAGGGCAAGTTCACAGAGCTGATAAATGTGCTCAAACCACTGCAGCCGTCTCGCACTCTGAGGATGCACTTCACCGCTGAGCACCAAAATTTCGATCACGCCTTGGCCTAGGGATTGAAGCCGTTGCTGAGCGTCAGCCAGCGTCAGCCAATTATCCTGACCCGGATCGACCCGAAAATTGCAGTAGGTACAGCGATTGAAGCACTCGTAGGTGGGAACGAGGGTGTAGGCAGGGCTATAGGTAATGGGTTGAACCATTGAAGTAGACAAAGAGAGATTAGAACTAAAATACTGTCTTGATTATCCTAAACTCTCAAAACTCAGCCTAGTGCTGTGACGAAATATCGTGAGTGTCTTTTTGATCTATTCCCCTTGTCAAACGGCTGAAACTTTCTCCATGAGCCATTGATCAAACAATTCTGCTTGAATTTGCGATCGCAACCCCTCATCTAACACAGGCTCTATCAACTCTTCGACCAAAATCAGATGAATCTGTTTCTTGTTGAGGACGGGCTTCAAAATTTGCGGCGGTCGAGCGGCAAACACTGCAGCAGAAAGGGCCGGGGGCAGATCTGAGCGAGATAACGGTCCACGATATCCGCCGGTGCGTCTTAGATCAGGGTCTTGGATATATTGATTCGCGACATCCCAAAAGCTGATTTCACGCTCCTGCAGCGCGCAAAAGATTTCCATGGCTAGATCCTGGTTGGGCAGCACCACATCGCGCAGGATAATCTGGGTATAGTCAAGCTGATGTTCGATATAAAACGCTTCCACTTGAGACGCGAACAGATGATCGGACAATTTAGCGGTGATCACCTGCTGGCGAACCACCTTTTCTAAATCCTGAACAGACAGATGGTGCGCCTGTAGCCAGTCCCAAGTCGCCGCCGCACTCAAAAGATTTTGATCGTGGCGAAGTTGATCTGCAGCCTGCTGGAGTTCGTCGTCTTCAACCTCAATGCCCTGCTGAGCAGCCGTTTTCACAATGACTTGCTGTTGGGTCATCTCAAGGGATATCTGCGGAATTTGGCACGACAGTCGAATGTGACTCAAAAGCAGATCAGGTGAAAGATCGATGGGGCTGAGCATAGGCAAAATTGAGGAAGGATAGCAGGCTAAAAAAGAATTCACAGAGGGTGATAAGGGACATGCCATCTTCCTCTAAAAGTAATGAGATGAGGGATGAGGCAAGGGAAGATACCGTCATGCCATTACAGTTGCAGACCGCTTTTCTGAAGTTGACGAAAGGGATCAATCAGAAAATCCATCAGACGACGTTGACGCACAACAACTTCTGCGGTCGCTGTTTGGCCGGGAGTCAGCACAATTTTTTTCCCCGCTGATTCAATGTAGGACTGTTTGAGTACGACTTCTATTTCAAAGCTCTCTGGAATGCTGTCGTTCTCTGCAGGCGGGTCATTGGCGGCTTCAGGTGGTAACGACCGCTTTTTCGAATTGGGAGAGATCCAGCTCAACTGGCCTGGGATAATACCGTAGGTCTGAAACGGATAGGCATCAAACTTAAGCCTCACCGGCATGCCCACCTTGAGAAAACCGCTTTCTCGACTGGGCATTTCGGCTCTGAGCACCATCTGCGCCCCCTGCGGAGCAATCTGAGCCACCAACTGACTGGGCTGCACCACCGCACCGGGGTGCTGAATCGGGAGCTGAAAAATAGTGCCTGCAATGGGCGACTTAACCTGAAGCTGCTTTAGCTTTAGTCTCAGAGATTCGATCAGCTTTTTGTTTTGGGCAATTTCTGCTTTTAAGTCAGAGATTTGGGTCTGGAGTTCTTTGATTTTACGGTTGGTTTCAATGGTGGCGAGTTCACCCTCTCGCTGGATGCGATCGCGTTGTTTTTGACGAATCTTCAGGTCGGCTTGGGCCTGAACAATTTTGGCTTTTGATTGCTGTAAAAGCTCTCGATTCGTAATCATCGTGCGCTCTGCCTGATCAACCTGCACCCCTGACACTGCACCTTCTTTGCGCAGGGCTTTGAGTTGCTTGACCGATTGCTGATCCTTGGCAATCAGCTCCTGTGCCAAGCCAGTAGACGTTTGTTCAGAGGTTATCCCTTCATTAATTTGATCCACTTGGGCTTCTATCTCTGAGGTTTGAGCCTGATACTGCAGACGTTGGGTTCGCTGGGCCACTTCTTGCTGACTTTTAATGCCCTCCAGTTGGGTCAAACGGTTGAGCTGACCTTCTAATTTGGCTTGGGCCTGCTGCAGATCGGCTTGGGCAAGTTCAGGTTCTAGAACCATCAGGTCTTGTCCTTTTTTGACGATTTCCCCTTCCTTCACATTGACCCCTGATACCGTCCCAGAGACTGGGGCATCGAGGCGAACCGTTTTACCGCGAGGCTCTAGGCGGCCTCTAGCGGTCCCCGTTTCATCGATCTTTGTGAACATGGCCCAAGGCAGCACCGCCACAGTGAAAAAGATCAGAATGCCGAGCAGGGCTTGGGTCCAGACTCTCGGTAGTGCATTCATTTGGGCCTGAGTCGCCTCAGCCCATTCACCAAGTTCCCCCGACGGTGAAGAGACTAGCGGCTGAGGTGACTCGCCCAGCGTTAGCTCCGGCCTCAATGATCGATGGGGCAAATACGACTGCATTTGATCCGCTTCGAGTTCTAGGGCGGTGGCCGTACTAAACCCGCCATGAATCTCTAAAAATTCTGGCTCTATGCTTGAATGATCGGAGGGACTGGCCTCTCTAATCCGGTTGGCTCGCACCTCAAACAGCCCCGGACTCAGTTGAAAATAGCCAGTGTGGATGGATCGAATCGCTTGGGCTAAATCTTCGGGGGGGGTCGTTTTGAGAAGATAGCCCTTAGCTCCGGCCTGGAGCGATGCATTCACGCCCTGTTTCTGGTTATGAATGCTCAACATCAAAACTTTTGTATGGCTGAAGCGATCGCAAATCTGCTCCGTCAGCTCTAGACCATTCATCCCTGGCATGGCTAGATCCACGAGGGCGATGTCGGGTCGGTGGTCTGCAATCTGCTGCAGGGCCGATTCACCATTCTGGGCAATCCCCACGATCTCTAGATCAGGCTGTGGGGCCAGACTAAAGCGCAGCATCTGACAGATGGTGTTTTGATCATCAACGACGATCACCCGAATCATGGCTGTCTCTTTCATGCTGCCCCCACCGTTAGTTGCTGTTGGTTCAGGTAAAAATATTGGCCCTGTTTCGCCATCAGTTCACTATGGGTGCCCTGTTCCATGAGAACGCCGTGATCTAAAACTAAGATCTGATCGGCGTTGCGGACCGTAGAGAGGCGATGGGCAATAATCAGCGTGGTGCGATTACGGCGAATGGTATTGAGGTTGATTTGAATAATCCGTTCAGACTCGGCATCTAGGCTGCTGGTGGCTTCATCTAGAACCAAAAGGCGGGGGTTGCTTAAGAGGGCGCGGGCAATAGCCACCCGCTGTCGCTGCCCTCCAGAGAGCAGTCCGCCCCCTTCACCAATCTGAGACTGATATTTCATCGGCAATTCTTGGATAAACTCATCGGCCCCCGCCAGCTTGGCTGCGGCACGGATTTCCTCTAGCGTGGCTGCCGGATAGGCGATGCTAATGTTCTCTTGAATCGTGCCGCCGAACAGGAACGTGTCCTGATTGACGACCCCAATCTGTCGCCGCAGCGATCGCAGTGAAATCGTCGAAATATCATACCCGTCCACTAAAATACGACCCCGATTTGGGGGGTATAGCCCCAACACCAGCTTAGACACCGTTGTTTTGCCAGAGCCGCTGCGCCCCACCAAAGCAAAGGTTTGGCCCGGTTCAATGCTAAAACTGAGGTTTTCTAGGGTATTGGTTTCGCTTTCTGTGTTATAGCGAAAGGTGACCTGTTCAAAGGCGATCGCCCCCCTCAGGGCGGGCAAGATCGGACGCAATTGCTGCCGATCTTCCTCCGGTTCAGTATCAATCACATCGTTTAAGCGTTCGGCAGAGACAAACACTTCCTGGAGTTCATCCCAC
>JBAUJD010000898.1:0-2397 GCA_049683515.1 Thermosynechococcaceae cyanobacterium
CCTCAAACACAACCTTTAGCCTCAATTTTCTTTACAACAATTAAGCTCCCTCTAACAAACGCTGTAGTTCTGCCGCTTCTGTCGCCATCACATGCTCTAACTTTAGCAGCCGCTCTAGCGTTACCTGCGGCGACTCGTAATAAACCAGATCCTGCTCGATTTGCCGATACCGGCTCGCTGACAGATCATATTTATTGGCTCTCACCTGCTCCTTCGTCACCCAAAACTGCCGATTTAACTGATTCACCTCCGACTGCAGTGGTGCAATCTCGCCCTTCAGCTCATCTAACTGCGCCTGCACCTGATCAAGAACTTGTTGGGGCAACTCATCTCCCTCTTGGGCAATAGCCTGCTCAAAGGTCAGCCGATGAATCTCGCCCTGTACCCTCAATCGCTTTTGCTTCAACGGCTCAAGCTCTTCCAGTAAAACGGCTAACCGTTGCTGCCGTTGAGTTTGAAATGCTTCATCCCAGCGATGCTGCCAACAGCTCAAAATATCCGGGATATCATTCTCACTAACGGGATTGCGTTTGTCATCCAGCGACAAGCCATCATGCTCCATGTCATAGAACCAGATCCGATCCGTCTGCGCCCCCTTCGTGAAAATCAAAATCGCCGTCGAAACCCCCGCATAGGGCTTAAACACCCCACTCGGCATCGACACCACCCCATCTAACCGATTGTCTTCGATTAGCTTCTTGCGAGTGGCAACATGGGCCTTGCTCGAACCAAACAACACTCCATCCGGCACAATCGCCGCACAGCGCCCCCCCATATCCAGCAACCGCAAAAACAAGTGAATAAACAGCAGCTCTGTCTTTTTGCCAAACGGACTGAATCCCTCATTCACGTCATTGGGGTCAATGGCCCCCTTAAACGGCGGATTCGCCAGAATCACATCATAAACCGCCTCTTCCTCAAACCCCTTCGATAAACTATCGGTATAAAAAAAGCGCGGATGCTCAATCCCGTGCAGCATCAGATTCATCGACCCAATCCGCAGCATCGACATGCCCGAATCATTGTCATAGCCCGTTAGCGCTTCTTTTTGCAGAAACTCTCCCTCTGCTATCGTCAGATTGTCCCCGATTAAGTGGTGAGGCCAACCCGCCTCGTCGTATTCCAAAATATCGGAACTCGTTTTTTGCTCTAGCAGATACTGATAGGCATTCAACAGAAACCCGCAAGTCCCCGCTGCCGGATCACAAATGCGCTCCATCACCCTAGGGGCAACCATCTGCACCATCATCCGAATAATGTGGCGTGGGGTGCGAAACTGACCATTGCGACCGGCAATACTCAACTTGCTCAGCAAATATTCATACAGATCTCCCTGCACATCCTGATTCTGGGCAGAAATCTGCATCCCGTCAATTTCGTTGCACGCCTCAATCAACAAATTGGGCTTATTAATCTTGAACTCCGCATTCTGCATATATTCGGCAAAGGAGCTGCCCTCACCGCCAAGCTGCTTTAGTGCCGGGAAAACCACTGTTTTGACATGCTTCAAGGCCCGATCTGCCTTCAAATTAGACCAATAAGACCATCGCTGCTCCCCAGACAATCGCGGCGTAAATTCAAGTCCGCGCCGTTGGGCCTGGAGTTCACGCCGCTCTTCATCCTCATCCAATCGCTTTAGAAAGAGCAAATAAGAGAACTGCTCAATCGCATCCATCGGATTCGTGAGGCCACCCGTCCATAGCTTGTCCCAGAGGCGATCAACTTTAGAGCGCAAATCAGAATCAGTCAGCATCAGCGTTACTCTTTCCTTTTTAGAACCATCGCATTTAGAACAACCGCACCCCTGAGTGACCTAGGCGGCAATCTCTTCGGCAACCGTCATTAACTCACGAACCTCTGTATCGGTAAAGAGTCTATCCACTGCCCCTTCGCCAAAGCGTGCCAATTGACCTTCGTACAAATCTGCCCTTTGTAACTGTCGCTTTTGCAAAAATACGCTCTGTACGGCCCTTAAAAACCGAATCTGATCGGCGCTAAACTGATGTCGAGCAATAAATGCCTCAAAAGCCCGCTGTACCAATACCTCGTAATCAGGTAAATCCTCTAGCTCTAGCAGCCAACGCGTAAATTCCAAAAAGCTGGTCACTTTCAGCTTGTAAGCCTTACGGATATTGTCTGTAGATAATTCTAGCGGTTCGCCTCTTAACTCCAGTCGCAACGTTCGCTCTAAATCAATGAGTTGTTGATCCGTCACCGCTTCCCCCCGTTCAATGGCAGCAACGGTGGGGTGCTCCCCGATCACCTCTAAAATTTTTGATTCCACCCGCTCCTTATATTCCGTCACATAAACCTGTTCCTTGCCATCATTGAGCAGCACATATTCCTGCACCGCCATCACGTCAGCCAAATCCATTTCTAGCAGTGATGAACGATTTC
>JBAUJD010000899.1:0-1502 GCA_049683515.1 Thermosynechococcaceae cyanobacterium
GTAGACCCTCTGCCCCCCGGCAGGTTGGTCTTATCGACCTCCTGGATGCCAATATTGACAATGGCTTTGACCGGAGTGCCATCCTCTAGAAAGAGGGTGAGCTGATAAGTCAAGCTCGTCATTACACAGTAAAAATGATCTTGGTTTCCCCACATCAACCGATAGACGGGGGGGCGACTAAAGCTGCTCGCTTCGGCTGTTACCCCTTGCTTCAGTTTGCTGATATGTTCTGTCAGGACACTTTTTCCTGTTTCGTAGGTGTCAAAAAGCAGGTTCTGTAAGGTGCAGGTGTAGGGGTCTACGCCTGAAAAATTAACCTTGGGCAATAGGGTGCTGCTGCGGTTCCCGCGATCGCTATGCCAAGCCACCTGCCGGGTAAATTCAAGTTCTGACGGATTGAACATGAATATAATTTCGTCCGGTTTGCTTCCGATCCAGCTATGGGGTTCTAGTCTTGCTTTTTCAAGTGCCATCGTCTCTACCTCAAACGTTGGAATGCATCATGATTTACCAGGGGAAACACCCTTGGGTCAATCCCTGCCGCTCTTGCTCGATTTCTAGCCGCCGATAGAGTTGATGGGCCATCTCTTGAGTCAACTGTGCTAAAGCATCTGGTTTGAGCTGACCAAAGTGTTCGGGGCCAATGCTGGCGCTTCTAGGATGGCCGTTGCGCTCTTGCTCAATGTCTAAGAGGGGAGAGATGCGATCGCAAACTATTGCAGCTAAACGCTCTAAATCGGCACTGTTGACTTGGCCTGCGTCATCCGAGCGCTCCTCATGAATGGGGGCTTCAGGGGCAACGGTGTCAGGTTGTGATTCATCTTTTTGCTCAGTAATATTGATGACTAGGCCATCCGTCTGAACTCCCTGATCGAGCAGGTCTTCAATACTCGTCCACTGCATTTTTTAAACTCCTGATTTATCTTTATCCCCAAGTGCTAGTGCCGAAATATCCTGCCTCTCTAGAGACAGGCTCACTGGCTACTGCTTCCTTGCCAATTTTTAAGCCTTCAAAGGCGAGGGTCAGCTCTTCTAGGGCCACTGTATTCCCGTCTGCCTCTAGACTCGGTAGCGTCCAACCCACTGGAACGGCACCAATCAGAATCCAATTTTTCATGATTTCTCCAGCCTGATTGTAGGTGATGATATTCACGTTTCGCCGCTTGATGGGGGGAGAAGAGACTTCGCCCAACCATTTCGAGAAGTCATTGTCATCGGTCATGCCCCGTTTCAGGGTGATATCAGAAAACTGAGGCTGTCCTAGACTAATCCGCTGCTGATCGTTGACGCCGCCTTCGTGGTGAATTTCTTTCTGAACCTCAACGCTGATGCCTGAACATTCAGAAAATGAAGCCACGCCTTTACCGCCCATTTCGATGTAGAAGCGATTGGTGGTGACATAATTTTCATGGTGAGCCATCTTTATTGCCTTCCTGTACTAGGGTTGCCAATTCTCTCTCGCTGGATGCTCAGATCTGAGTAGAGCTGGTCGTAGATGCGAT
>JBAUJD010000900.1:0-5825 GCA_049683515.1 Thermosynechococcaceae cyanobacterium
GCCGATCTTCGTAAGCAAGAAGACGTTGAAACTGCCAAGCAGAAGATCCTTGACCATTACGGAGCTGTCCATATTTTAGTCAATTGTGCCGGAATCACTGGCGCGACGGATCCGTTTCTAGAGCTAACAGATGATGATTGGTACGAGACAATTGACGTAGATTTTATGTCCGCTGTTCGCGTCTGCCGCGCCTTCATTCCTTGCATGCAAGAAGTGGGCTGGGGTCGGGTGGTGTTGATTACCTCAGAAGATGCGCTGCAGCCCTACACCGATGAGATGCCTTACTGTGCAGCTAAGGCCGCTGTTTGGAATCTCACTAAAAACTTATCTAAGGCTTTTGCTAAAGATGGTGTACTAGTGAATTCAGTCTCTCCGGCCTATATCGCCACACCGATGACCGACAAAATGATGCAAAAGCGTGCCGATGAGAAAGGCATAAGCTTCGATGAGGCCATCAGCACGTTCCTAAAAGAAGAGCGCCCTCATTTAGAGCTGCAGCGACGTGGCAAACCCGAAGAGGTAGCAGCGGTCATCTCTTTTCTTTGCTCTGAACTCTCTAGCTTTGTGGTGGGTGCTAACTACCGCGTCGATGGGGGATCCGTAGCTGGTTTGTAGATGGGTTGACACCTTCAATTATCTCACTTTGACCTTTTACGATAGGTACTTTTATGTCCGTTAAAGATCAGCCCCAACGACCCCGATTTAGCCCACTGGCGAGGTTCTTACTCTTTCTGCCTGCAACTCTCTTAATTGCTAATCTTGTCTTTACAGTCACCTCTAGACCCCAGATTTCTCAAGTGCCCTACAGCTTTTTCATCCAGCAGATACAAGATGGAGAGGTCGCTCGTGTCTCAGTTGGTCAAGATTTAATCCGATATCAACTCAAGCAAGGTAATGAAAAAACGGAGCAAATATTCGCAACCACACCTATTTTTGATTTAGAGCTACCCAACCTTCTCGAATCTAAAGGTGTTGAGTTTGCCGCGACTCCACCACCAGGAAATCGTTGGTTTACGACTCTATTGGGTTGGGTCATTCCTCCTCTTCTGTTTGTCGGTGTCTTTCAGTTTTTTAGCCGCCGAGCGGGTGGAGTTGGTGGCGCTCAAGGTGCTCTCTCCATGACCAAAAACAGAGCGAAGGTCTATGTTGAAGGCGACGAGAATAAGGTTACCTTTAATGATGTGGCTGGGGTAGAAGAGTCTAAAACCGAGCTTGAAGAGGTCGTCGAGTTTCTGAGAACTCCGAAGCGATTCAATGACATCGGGGCCAAAATTCCTAAGGGTGTACTGCTGGTTGGCCCTCCAGGGACAGGGAAGACCTTATTGGCAAAGGCCGTTGCCGGTGAAGCGGGGGTTTCTTTCTTCAGTATTTCGGGTTCTGAGTTTGTCGAGCTGTTTGTAGGCACAGGGGCTGCGCGAGTTCGAGATTTGTTTGAGCAGGCGAAGAAGCAAGCCCCCTGCATTATCTTCATTGATGAGTTAGACGCCATTGGTAAGTCGCGCGGTGGCGGCAATGGTTTCGTTGGTGGCAACGATGAGCGAGAGCAAACCCTTAATCAACTCTTGACTGAAATGGATGGGTTTGATGCTGGTGACGGAACGGTGATTGTACTCGCGGCGACCAATCGACCTGAAGTTTTAGATCCAGCTTTGCTACGGCCCGGTCGATTTGATCGACAGGTTTTGGTAGACCGCCCTGATGTCAGCGGCAGGCTGGCGATTCTAGATATCTATGCTCAGAAAGTGAAGCTGGGTAATAATGTTGATTTGAATGCGATCGCAACCCGTACCCCAGGTTTTGCCGGAGCCGACCTCGCCAATTTAGTTAACGAAGCAGCGCTCTTAGCGGCTCGTCGAAATAACAAAACAGTTGAGACTGAAGACTTTGCCGAAGCCATTGAGCGGATTGTCGCTGGTTTAGAGAAAAAGAGTCGAGTTCTCAATCCTAAAGAAAAAGAAATCGTAGCCTATCACGAAGTCGGCCATGCCCTTGTGGGAGCCACTGTCTCAGGTTCAGACAAAGTTGAAAAAATATCCATTGTCCCCCGTGGTATGGCAGCACTCGGTTATACACTTCAGGTGCCCACCGAAGATCGCTTTCTATTAAACGAAGACGAGCTTCGCGGTCAAATTACAACGCTTCTAGGAGGGCGTGCTGCAGAAGAAATTGTCTTCAATAGCATCACCACTGGAGCCTCTAACGATCTGCAGCGAGCCACTGATCTCGCAGAGCAGATGGTAACCAGCTACGGCATGAGTGATGTTCTTGGTCCGCTAGCTTATGACCAAGACAAGCAAAATAACTTCCTTGGGGGCGGTACGAATCCTCGTCGGGCTTTAAGTGAGCAAACAGCAAATGCTATTGATAAAGAAGTCAAAAGTATTGTTGAAGAGGCGCATCAGCAAGCTCTGAAAATTCTGAGGACAAACCAAAGACTCTTGAAATCGATTTCAACTCAGCTCTTAGAAAAAGAAGTGATTGAGGGCGAGCAATTAAACCAATGGCTCAATCAGGCTAGTCCTCGACAAGAAGAGTCACAGAGTAATTCAGAAGCATTGGCTCCTTGATTCAACGTTTCGTTGGCCTTTCTCTCACCGCTAATCTCTCGCCCAGCAATGGGCGAGGGAAGCTGGAATCCTTAATTTCAAGTCAAGAAACCTTGCCGATGAAGAATCTCATGGAGGTTTACTTCTTTTTCTAACAAACAGGCATGACCGCTATTCTTGAGTACGGTTGCCTGTGCCTTAGGCAAGCAGCTTAGCAGGCGCTGGCCCTCATCTACTGATGGTAATAATCGGTCTTTAACCCCAGTGATGATCAGAGCTGGACTCGTCACTTTAGAGAGAGGCAACTTGAGTAAATCAAACTGACGCAGTAGATTCAGTCGCCAAGTAGCACTTTGGGGTTCCACAGACTGCATCGCCTTGAATAGGTCGTTGCGATCGCTTGCTTCAACTCGATCCCAAGCAATCAGAAAGGGTATCAAACCCATCGCCGATGCTGTATAGAGCGGTGACGGCAAGAACTGGGAGACACTGCTGGCTAGACGCATCCACGGCAGTCGCGAAAAGGCAGTGGCTGGGTTCACTAAAACTAAGCGATGGAATAAAGTAGGAGCTACGGTTGCGACCTTCAGTGCTAGACACCCGCCAAAGGATTCACCACAGAGATAAACCTGGCGCTGCGGTTGCTCTGTCTCGATCAAATTCACGACATTGGCTGCCAAGGCGTTCCAGTCCGATAAGTCAGCCGCCGGGATTGATAAACAGCGAATATCAAAGCATTGACCCAAACCGTCGAGCTGTCGTCTCAACAGTTGCCCGGTGCCATCCATCCCCGGCAAAAAAATAAAGAGGGGTTTGTTAGGCTGTAGTGGTTTTGGCATCAAGAATTGAAGCGGTACAGGTAACGTTGACATCAGCCCAAGCTTTGTTTCAGCAAATCAGCAATTTCAGCATGACATCTTTGCGTCAGCTCGATAGCCGTTGCTTTGGCACTCTTACCCTGGTAACGCTCCTGTTGCTGAGCTGTGATTTTGATAGGATTGCCCACCAATAGATCAACATTTTTATAGAACACGGCCGGGTGCTGACCAGACTGTCGAAAGAGGGGTTCAGACGGGTCAAACCAACTTAAAACCTGTAGTGGAATGGTTTGGGCCTCCGTTTCACTATGAGAGGCAATGGCAACCGGTAAAATCGTAAGGTTAGGTATTTGCGATCGCAACGCTAGGTGTGCAAAACCTCGCTGAAATTCGCCGATCTGCTCTGGTTGAGTAGATTTAACCATTGGTTCTCCACCCTCCGGGAAAATACCGACCCACCTTTGGCAGCGGAGCAAGGCATCGGCCTGCTGTAGCAGACTACGACTGCCTTTACCTGAAGTCTCGAGAGGGAAGCCCCCTAATCCCTGGATCACATTTCGCATCAATGGAACTTGGCCCATATAGGGGTGACAGGCAAAATTAACCGTTCGCCCGAGGCCACTCATTAAAACAGGCGCATCTAAGAAGCTACGATGGTTGCTCACAATTAAAAGGGTTTCATGTGAGGGAATTCGCTCTAGAAAGTGGCCTGAGACGTATGTCCCAAAGGCTTCGAGTAGTCTTTGGGAAATTATGAGGGGCAAATCCCAAGGAATAGGAAGGTGACCGGAAGCAAGCATAGCGAAGAGAAAGCAGTTGCTGTGATGATTACATAAAAAGGCGACGAGCATCTTCAACCTTTGCCCTTATTGCTATTAATACTAATAATTACAGATGAGCTGTACCTCATTCTTAAGATAGATAAGCCCTTTAGACCTATGCTCAACCTCATTATTCTTGAAGCACAGGTTCCGACCAACCGACAGAGGAACAGTCCTCACAGTACTTCAATCTACATCGCGAGAAAGGCAAAACTATATCCAAAGTCTGATTTTTTAAGTTCACAGAGCAAGATATTGTCATATCAGATCACAACATCGTAGCTTCTATTCAGTAATGCTTTCGATGGTAAAAATCACTCAAAAGAGGTCAAATTATGCCTGACGAAAACTATGTAAAGGAACAAGCACCAGACTTAAACGAAGGTGGCAAACAGACCCCCATTGAGCCAAGTAGTCGTGCAGCTGTTGGTGACATGGAGACTAGTGGTAGAGAATCTGCCATGCCTGAGTCGCAGCCCGGCTCTACAAATGTTGCAGCTAAGGATGTACCTGAAGACGAGGACTAATGTCTAGAGTCAACAGACTCTACTGATACATAGATGGCAGTAGTATTCATAACGCTACTGCTGTTTCTTTTCTATTTATAAAGACGTTCAAGTGGAGATAGATATGAGTACTGATTTAGAGGATTCTGTCATTTATGATCCCCATGCTTACGAATCTCAGAGAGAGATCGACATTATTAGCCCTCGTGTTAAAGAACATCAAAGCAATGTAGAGATTATTGTGCCTGAAACAGCTTTATCTGTACATAGAGCAAAAGCCTCTGACGTACAAGATTTTGGAGAGACACTCAGTCAGTTTATAGAGAGACTGCCCGAACAGGTTTCTGCCTTCTATGGGGCTTATCGGAGGCCTATTAACGTAGTGGGGGTATTGCTTTTGAGTGTGTTAACAGTTGCGATCGCATCCGGCATTCTTCGAGTCTTGAACGCATTACCCCTCGTTGCCCCTAGCTTAGAACTCGTCGGCATAGGCTACATTGGCTGGTTCACATGGCGCTATCTACTTTATGCAGAAAATCGTCAAGAGCTAGCAGCAAAATATCGGAGTACGAAGCAGAATGTGCTGGGTCATGACAGTAGCGGAATAATTGAACAGTCCTAGTCTGTACCTGCCAGATGAAAGCACCATCGACTCCCTGGCTACATTTACAAACCGCTCAGCTTATTCGCTATCTGCTGCTGATTGCGCTGGGCTGGGCGATTGCTCAGATATTGGCTTACTTTGAAGCCGTTTTGGTCATTTTTATTTTTTCTGCTATTTTTGCTTTCCTATTGAACTATCCCGTACATTGGTTGGCGCGTTTTTTGCCCCGAGGATTGGCTGTAATAGTCTTGTTTCTGCTGAGCTTGCTGCTGGTTGGCGGACTGCTTGCCACCCTAGGAGCCGCGATTGTTTATCAACTCCAGCAGCTTCTGACGGAAATCCCGCAGCTCATTGAATCTGTGATCACTCTTGCTGAACGTCTTCAGGCATTGCTGTCACGCTGGAATTTACAGGTAGACTTTGGTCTGCTAGATGAACAGTTTCGAGGTCGGGCCTTAGACATTCTAGAAACCAATTTTGCAGTGTTTCAAGATGTCTTTTTTAGCCTAGTGGACATCATTCTCATTGCT